>CALARM010000061.1 GCA_937888925.1 uncultured Synergistia bacterium
ATTCTGCTCTTGATTACGGAGGCTTTTTAAATGAGACTTCTTTAAATGTTACAGGAGGTATGAAATTATCTTCCAGGATCATTATGAGGATTTTTACAACTTCCTGTGTCGGAAGAGTTAGATGTAAGGCATATACCGATTATTTAAATGGAAAATGGAAAACTGATCCGCAGAAAACTGCTCTGAAGCCTGTCCCTGATGATAATATGTCTTCTGTGTCAGCAGAATATAAAGAGATATTTTCTCCTTATTCTCCATTACCTTCAGAAAATAAGCGAACAGAGCTTACGATAAAAATGGCATCAGGAGCAAATACTGTTTTTTATGTTCCTCCATCGGGATTCGCTATTAGAACAGATGTGCCAAAGGTTTCTTTAGATCAATATGGTGTTTTTTATCCTGAAATTACGAAAGTAAATATGGAATATTCTGTAGCAGATATGTCAGGTCTTCAGCATGTAATATGTCCTGAAATTAAAGATTTAACATCCAGCTTGAAGGTTCCTGATTATTTTCCCCCTGAAATTCTCACCCTGTCAGGAAAACTTACAGAAGGCAAAGGAGACATAATGGCTCAATGCCTTTCCGTAGAGTCATATTTTCATAGAGAGTTCGAATACAGTCTCGATTTCAGACCTTCCAGGAAATGTGATCCTGTAGAAGAGTTTTTACTGGACAAAAAAGCTGCCCACTGTGAATATTTTGCGACAGCCATGGTAATACTCTTACGCTATGCCAACATACCTGCAAGATATGTAACAGGATATCTTGTTCATGAATATAACAGACAAACCTCTTATTATATAGTAAGAGACAGAGACGCTCACGCCTGGGTTGAAGCGTTTATAGATGGTCACTGGGTTACCTTCGATCCGACTCCTTCAGGAGGTTTATTCAATGAACTTCTTGGTAATTCTGAGCCTGATATTTTCAGGCAGTTTTTTGATTTACTTCTTGTAACATGGAGTGAATTGAAAGAGTTTTTATATAAAGGCGATATTGCAGGCATGTTTAAATGGGTATTAAAAGGAATAAATTCATCTATATCTTACCTTGTCCCTTTTATGGTTATAGTTTTAATTGTTTTAGTTATTGTATATCGTAAAAGATTTAAAAAATTCACTTTATTTACAGGGAGAAGAAAAGGTAAAATATTAGATCTGGAGGAAGATGCTGTTGGCAGGAGATTTGGTGAGATAATGGTGGTATTTGATAAGATCTTTACAGGGAAAAACATAAAGAGAAAAGATAATCTCACTCTTTACGAATATGCCGGTTATCTGAAAGAAAATAATTTTCCCCCTGAGGAACTGGATATGTCCACAGATTTTATAAAAGAATATTGCATATTACGTTACGGTCATGATGAAATTAATGAAGGAGATTTTATGTCTCTGGAGAAAAAACTTGCAAATTTGAAGAAAATTATAGACAATAAGAATTTATAAATGTACCCATGAGCTCCTCCCGTTACGCGTTACGCGTCACGCATTACGATTATAAAAAAGAGGTTTTGCATTTGAGTGAACAGCCGGTAATTACAGAAAATTTAACCCTTCCGAAAACTTACAGAATTTCTTTCAGGAAATTATTGGTTCCTATTCTCTGGATTCCACTGCTTGCAGCAATGATTTCCATACAGATTAATATAATGATGAGAATAACAGGTGTTTTATGGGCTTATATTATATTAATAGTAATAGAAACCTTCATGCTTGCCAGAATGATATCCCTTGTCCGTACTCATTTAATCTCTGTGACTATTTCAGGGGAAGGCGTATCTTATAAACAGTTTTTTCCCTCTGTCCGTAAGAATTTTTCCTGGGAAAATATTAAAAGATTTAAATGTAAAACTGTACATACCAGACGAAAGATAGGAGGGAGAACTGTTAAGCTCTACGCTCTTGACCATAAGTCAGGTGATAGAATAACATTTAACAGTTTACTATTTAATTCCGAAGAACTGGTAGAAGCTATAAAAAAGAAAGTTAAGCTCATAGAGTGGAATTGATGGAGGAATTTCACGTTTTTTGTGGAATAAAATATAGAATAATAACCTTTTATGAAATAGCTATATTTACCATCTGTTATTTGAGGAGTTGTGAGATTTGATAATAAATCCGGGTAGAATATTTTCCTCCCTTGTAATATTTATAGTTTCTATTCTTTTTATCTGTTCCGTCTGCTATGCAGATCCTTCAAGCAGTAATATTATTCAATTAACCAAGGAAAAACTTGCCAAATGGAAGAGCATACAATATACCATGGATATGGATATAGGTGGCTCTCCTTATGGATACAGGGTTTATTATAAACGTCCCTCTAACCTTACTACAATATCATGGAATAAAAATGATAGCAGTGATAAGGTTACTATGATAGTATTCAAGAATACGACAACAGTTTTTGATCATAAACAGAAGAAAAAACAGACTTTTGATACGGGAGCTTTCGATTTATTCAGAATAAACAATGAATATGATAAGAACTGGGTTGTTGAGTATTTAGGTGATTATAATCTCTCCTGTGTAAACAACGGAAAAAAAGAAAAGAGAGCATGCTGGGTAGCAGCTTTTACCACACAGCAGGGAGTGTCATACAGATTTTGGATTGATAAGCATGTTGGCATAACTATGAGAATGGAAGTTAAATTGAAAAAAGATGATGAAAAGCCTTATGTTATAGCGAAAACTACATCCTTTAAAGTGGACGCCCCTGTTGAACCTTCTATGTTTAAAGATCCGTTTTAAATAGTGAGTAGTGAGTAGTGAGTAGTGAGTAGTATATAAAGTAAATTCTTCCATCTCACCTCTCACCAATCACATTACATATTATAATAAAAAGGAGGAATATATATTTATGAAGTATTTTGTAATGTCCCTGTCTCTGTTGTTTCTTATTTCCGTCATATCTGTTTCAATGGCAGCAAAAAACACTGAGACTGTAACCTTCTGGTATAGTTTAAATGATAAAGGTTCTGTGAAAATGGAAGAACTTATTATCAGATACAATAAAGAGAAGAAGGGAAAAATAATAGTACAGCCAAAGAAATTTGCAACTACGGCAGAATTAAAACAGGCACTATTTTCTGCTACTACTTTGCCTGATACAGTCCTTATAGACAATCGGTGGCAGGATGAGCTTATATCAAAGGGTGTACTTATACCTGTACAGGTACATACTGTCAATATAGGTACTGCATTGAAAGCTGCCTATAAGCAGGATACATACAAGGTTCTCTTTGAATCTGCACTCCATGAGAATCAGTTCTGGACATTTCCTTATGCCTGCACAAATAATGCTTTAATAGTCAATCTGGATATGCTTTATTCTCTTAAAATGGATAAATCTCCCCAGGGATGGTTTGACCTTGTAAAAACAGGTAAACCTCTTATGCAGTCGGCGGAAGGAAGAAAAGGTATTGCCCTTCCTACAGATGAGTCGCCGGAAAACCTTGCTGCTTTTTTTATTGCTATGATGAGGCAGAAAAAAGATGGTTCTTTACTCGGCCCTGATGGAAAATTTGCTTTTAACAGTGAAGCAGGTGTAACAACACTGCAGTTTCTTCAGGATCTCTATCAAAAGTATAAAATAGCTTCTACCGATGTAAGTCCCGAAGGATTTTTTGTAGGGCAGGCAGGCATGATCTTCGGCAATGCCCATGATTATTTCCACGCCCAGGAACTTGGTATGAATGTAGAATCAGTGTATTTACCTAAAAAGGATGTAAGGGCAAGTGACCTGTACATTCAGAGCCTTGCTCTGACAAAATCAAATCCTGACCATGAAGAAGCGGGTTTTGATTTTTTACTCTGGCTTGTAGAATTTAAACAGGTAAAAGAATTTTCTCTTGCTACCTCTTATATCCCTGTAAATAAACAGGTTGTTGGATGTTCTGCTTATTTTGAATATCAGAACCAGCATCCCGGTATGAGAATTTTTATAAAACAGCTCGACTGGGCAAAACCGATACCTACATTTTCTCATTATGATGAAGTTATGGATCGTCTCGGTAAAGAAGTTCTTTCCTGTTTGAAGGGTGAAAAGACACCGGTACAGGCTCTTGATGATGCAGCAAATTATGGTAACGGTCTTTTAGGCTTTTAATAAATTCGTGACGCGTACATATACGCGTCACGAATAATTCACATTTTATCACTCATTACCGCACCAGGTGAATTAGTAACCAGTTGGTCAAGCTTCTGCCTGACAGGCTCTTACGAAGAAAAATAATTTGCCTTATTTAATTGTTTTACAGACAATAAATTAACCCTTATTTAATTTTTAATTCTATATAAAAAACGAATTTTTCTTCTCCAGAGCCTGCCAGGCAGAAGCTTTTTACGGATACCCATTTACCTGTTACGGTAATCAGTATTCATCAGCTCTTCCATTGCTTCCAATAAATTTATATCCGCTGAAATGGCTTTTTCAAAAGACATACGGGCATATTCTGTCTGACCAATTTCTTTCTGGCATTTACCAAGTATAAGATAGGCAGAAGCTAACGTCGGGTCTGAAGCTACTGCTAATGACCCATAATAAACTCCCCTGTCATAATTTCTTTTAAGGTAATTTATTTTTGCCAGGAGATAACAGAAATAAGGAATATTTTCTAACTGCTCTTTGTAAGAATTTATGATTATTTCCGCTTTATCAAAATCTTTAACCTCTATAAAGGCTTCGCTTTCAAGGAGATCAATATTGTATATAAGTATTTTGTCTGTAGCAAGTATTCTGGCTTTTTTTAACTCATTTATACTTTTCATATAATAACCGGCCCTGAGATAATCCCTGCCTCTTACCATAAATACCTTTCCGTTCATATCGTCAGTTCTTTCCCTGTATGGTTCTTTCTTTTTGAAAGAGGTTATGTCTTTATAATTAGAAGGATAAGGAGCCATCATCCAGTAATGATAAAAATTCCATGATCCGAAAAATTCTTTATATGTCATTATATAATTATTCCCCAGTGCAGAATCATGGCACGTAATTTCTTCTTTCCTATCATCATATCCTATAATAAGTCTGAAATGTCCCGAATTATTCATAGAAGTAATACTGTTTACTACAAGAACCGGTATGCCCTGGCATATATACTGCTTTAACGTTTGAATATTACCGCTTCTATCAGTTACAATATTAAAACCTTTTAAGCTTAAATAATGTTCTATGGCAGAAGGAAAGGTAGAATCAAAGAGAGGACTGAATAGTTCTTTTATAAGGTCTTCCTGTGTTACCGTGCTTTTTTCATCCCAGTAATGGACTATCATATAAAGAGCAGCTTCCCCGCAGTACGAACTTCCTGCAGGTTGAGATTCATAGGGCACTCCATAAATTAAATGTTTTTGCGGTAAAGTAAGTTCCTGTCCTTCCGCACGGACACAGAATAACGACAGGAACATGAATATCAAAATATATTTTTTCATTCACCCTTCACCCTCCAGCCTGATTAAATATTATACCATAATTAAGTGGCCGGTAATCACTGATTTTACTTTTTATTATTTTATGCAGGAAAAAACTTTCCTTTAATAGAATATTTCATAAGAGCATAAATTTTGAAGGGGGAACCTTTGGGAGGGAATTAATTGTTTCTCTACTTGGTTGCAATGAACTGGGATATTTTCAGTGTAGACAGTGTTTTTCTTATCTGTATGCTACTGGGACTGGGATACAGTCTTTTACAGATGGTTCTCGGCGGAGGACATGGCGGTGGCATTTTTGGCGGTCTTGATGTAGACGTAGGAAACGTAGACATTGGCTTTGGAGGACATGACATAGTTGATGTTCAGGATGTCCATCTTCATGGCGGCGGGGGAGGAGCAGATTCAGGTGCAGGCCCTTCAGTATTCAACATGCTTACAGTATCTAATTTCCTCGCCTCTTTCGGTGCTATAGGACTGATTGCCAGAATAGGGTTTCAGGCAAGTCCTCTCGTAAGTATCCTTGTTACTACTCCTATTTCTCTTTCAATTGCCTATTCCATATTCTGGTTTTTATATCGCTTTTTATTTTCTCAGCAGGGTTCTTCCATTGTTTCACACGGTAACATTCAGGGGCTCACTGCAGAGGTTATAACTCCTGTTCCTGCCGATGGTTACGGAGAGATAGCCTATATTCTTCAGAACAGCAGAATGACTTCTCCTGCAAAATCTTTGAATAAAAAGTCTATAGGTAAAGGTGAACTTGTTCGTATTGTATCTATGGCCGGCAATACTGCTTTTGTTAAAATATATGAAGAAATACCGGCAGAAGAACAGAAATCTCTTGAAGATAAGAGACTTAAAGAATAGGCTAATCCTGAGAGATGAGAAATCTTTCAGTGGTAAAATATAATATATAAAAAGGAGTGATTTTATGGCCGGTGGTTTGCCAGTAGGTATTATTATCATAGGTGTTTTAGTTATTTTATTTGTCTTCGGATGGACTGTTTCTTTCTGGGCTAGTCGTTACAGGAAGGTCGGCCCCAACCAGGTACTTGTCATATACGGAAGAAAGAGCAGACACCCTGTAACTGGACAGGAGATAGGTTATCGTCTACTTAAAGGCGGCGGTACTTTTGTATGGCCTGTTGTAGAAAATTACAAGGTTTTTTCTATGGAGTTAATGAGTATAGATATTCAGACTCCGGAAGTTTACACAAAACAGGCAATACCCATACTTGTAGATGCAGTGGCACAGATAAAGGTGGAAAATACAGATGTAGCCATAGGCACTGCAGTAGAACAGTTCCTCGACAAGTCTCCTTCTCAGATGATAGATATTGCCAAACAGACACTTGAAGGTCATTTGAGAGCTATCATAGGTGATCTTTCCGTAGAAGAGATTAACTCTGACAGAGACAGTTTTGCCAATCGTGTTCAGGAAGTGTCAGCTACGGATCTTGCCAATATGGGTATGAAGGTTGTTTCCTTTACCATCCAGGATATAAGAGATAATGTAGGTTACCTTGTAAATCTTGGTAAACCGCAGGTGGCAAAAGTAAAACGTGATGCCTCTATTGCGGAAGCAGGTGCACAGAGAGATGCTCAGATTGAGTCCGCTCAGGCCAGAAAAGAAGGTCAGAAGGCTCACTTTGAAGCTGAAACGGAAATAGCCCAGTCTCAGAGAGATTATGAAATGAAAAAGGCCGAATACAGCGCTTCCGTAAATCTTAAAAAAGCAGAAGCAGATCAGGCCTATGAATTACAGAAAAACAAGAGTTTGAAACAGGTAAAAATTGAAGAAGTTAATGTCCAGATTGCAGCAAAGGATAGAGCTATAGAACTGGAAGAAAAGGAAATAGCCAGAAGGGAAAAAGAACTGGAAGCAGGTATCAAGAAACCGGCTGCTGCAAAACAATATGAAATACAGACCCTTGCAACTGCCGAACAGTTCAGACTGGAAAACACTGCCAGAGGCCAGGCAGAAGCAAGAAAAGCTACAGGTCTTGCGGAAGCAGAAGTAGTCAAAGCCCAGGGTCTTGCACAGGCAGAAGCGGAAAAGGCAAAAGGTATGGCAGAAGCTGCAGTCATAGAAGCACAGGGTAAAGCAGAAGCAGAAGCCATGCAGGCAAAGGCAGATGCATGGAGAGCCTACAGTGAAGCTGCCATAATTCAGATGTTTATAGAGAAGATGCCGGAAATAGCGAATGCTATTGCACAGCCTCTGTCGAAAATGGAAAAAATTGTTGTTATCAATCAGGGTGGCCCGGACGGAGCCGGCGCTCATAAGGTAACACAGGACATAACTACTATTATGTCACAGGTGCCTCCTGTACTTGAGTCTTTAACAGGTGTGAAAATGTCTGATATGTTAGAAAAATTGCCGGGACTTGCAAAAACAGCAGCAGTGCCTGCTGTCGTTAAAAAGTCACCTCCGCCGGTGAACCCGCCGCAGAAGTAATTTTTATGGGAGAGATGGGAAATAGAGGAATCGTAATACGTCACGCGTAATGCGTAATGTGTTAAGAGATTGAGCCAGTCTCTCCCATATGTTTTTGTTTAAGTGAGCAGTGAGCAGTGAGCAGTGAGATTTTTATACGCGTCACTCGTCACGCGTTACGCGTCATGATTTTAATTATATTATTTTTTCTCTTTTCTGTTGCTGTTATCGGAGAAGAAAGGTATTCTTCTGTACAGATAAGAGTTGAGCTTGCAGATAATCTTTCCGAAGTGCCTTTTTCTATAGAAAAAGGTGTAATTATAGATACCTTTACTGAGGATATAGTATTTTTTGTGAAATCCGGAGAAAATTACAGGTTGAAAAAAGACAATAAATGGTGCCTGTCCTGGAAAAATGGTAAAGAAATATTAAAAGGCAGAAATCTTATCGTTGCTACAGATGATCCTGATAAATATATAATGTTCGGCGATAAAAAATATAGAGGCAAGCTGGTTTTTTTATCTGATTCTTATGGTAAAATAAGGGTTATAAATGAACTTCCTCTGGAGGAATATTTATGTGGTGTTGTTCCTAAAGAGCTTTATTCGGAGAAGATTGAAGCAATGAAGGCACAGGCTGTAATTGCACGGACTTACGCCATGGCCAATCTTGGTAAACACAGAGATGAAGGTTTTGACCTCTGTTCCGGTGATCACTGTCAGATTTACGGAGGACTTGAATGGGAAAAACCTCTGTCCAATGAAGCTGTATGGGATACCGCAGGTGTTATACTGAGTTATAAAGGAAAACTTGCCTCTCAGATAGTCTATCATTCTACCTGTGGAGGACATACGGAAAATAATGAAAATGTATTTTTAACAAAACCTGTAGAATATTTGAGAGGTGTTCCATGTTATGCAGAACTCTTCCCGGGAAAAGAAAAATTATTTTTCTGTGCTATGTCTCCTTATTTCCACTGGAACGTATCATGGGACAAAAAAGAACTTTATAAAATAATTAAAGACTATATATCTTCCAGGTATCCTTCATGTGAGATTGGAAATATAAAAGAAATTTTTATTTTAGAAAGAGGAATTTCAGGCCGCTGTCGTGTATTACTAATAGACGGAATAAAAAAAGATTTTAAACTGGATGGTGATGAAATAAGAAGATTATTAAAATATAAAAATGAACATGGGAAATATGTATCATTGAGAAGTACCAATTTTTTTCTTACTGAAAAAGGAAATTCTTTTGAAGCTACCGGCAGAGGCTGGGGGCATGGATGCGGGCTCTGTCAGTGGGGAGCCTGCGGTATGGCATACCTGGGGGCCGGTTATGAAGATATACTTCATCATTATTTTCAGGGAATTGATATAGATACCAATTATGGACAAAAAAATAAATAAGCTTACTGGCAATCGGCAATCAGTATACAGCATAAGCTGACCGCTGACAGCTGAGAGCTGACAGCTATAAAGAGGTGTTTTATGGCAGGAGTAATATTAAAAAATGTATGGAAAATTTATAAAGGTAATGTAGAAGTCGTAAAGGACGTGAGCATTGACATAAAAGATAAGGAGTTTCTTGTTCTGGTAGGACCTTCGGGATGCGGGAAAACTACTGCCCTTCGTATGATAGCAGGTCTTGAGGATATAACAAAAGGGGAGATTTATATAGGCAATAAAAAAGTAAATGATGTGTCCCCTAAAGATAGAGATATAGCTATGGTATTTCAGAATTACGCTCTTTATCCTCATATGAATGTTTATGATAATATGGCTTTCGGCCTCAAGCTGAGGAAATACTCAAAAGAACAGATAGATAAAATGATTAATGAAGCAGCAGAGTTACTCAGTATCGGACATTTACTTAAAAGAAAACCTGCAGAACTTTCGGGAGGTCAGAGACAGAGAGTGGCCATGGGAAGAGCTATCGTTCGTGAACCTCAGGTTTTTCTTATGGATGAGCCTTTAAGCAATTTAGATGCGAAACTTCGTGTTCAGATGAGAGCCGAACTCCAGAAGCTTCATCACAGACTCGGTATAACTACTGTTTACGTAACACATGATCAGACAGAAGCTATGACCCTTGGTGATCGTATAGTAGTGTTTAACGGCGGCATCATTCAGCAGGCAGATACGCCACTCGTGCTTTACAGCAAACCGGCAAATAAATTTGTTGCAGGTTTTATAGGAAGTCCTTCTATGAATTTCTTTGATGTGAAAATTGTAAAAAAGGGAGATGGCATGTCTCTTGAAGGTGATAAACTGAGTCTGAAGATTCCCTCTGAATTTGCCTCTCAGGTAGGAGAACATGTTGATAAAGACGTTATATTCGGAATAAGACCTGAAGATATTTATGACTGGGAATTTGCCAGAGAAAAGAATGAAGATACCAGTCTTATTGCTTCCGTAGATGTAACAGAACCTATGGGGTCTGAAATATATGTTTAT
>CALARM010000062.1 GCA_937888925.1 uncultured Synergistia bacterium
ATATAGAGGAAACCTATAATTTTATATATAAGAATGCAGAAAAAATCGGCAAATTTGGCTGTGATTTTCTGAACCCTGAGCCGGGAACGGAAATATGGGAATATTTAAAACCCGGAATGCCGGAAATAAAAACAGATGAAGACCTTTTTGATGTAATGTATTTTATTAACTGGTCGGAACATCTGACTGAAGAAGAATTATATGAGTGGCAGAAGAAAATTGATGCCATAGAAACAGGTTCAAGAAAGAATCTTAACAGAGCCATTAATTTTTCTATGGAGTTAAGCAGAGCGGGATTTCAGTCACCTCTTAATCTGAGAGGAACCGGCTAAATGCCGGATTTCATTACTTCTCCGGCGATTGTGGATACAGGTGAAGAAACAGTAGAAGCTATTATAGACATGATAACCTGCGTGCCCCGTACCAGTTCATTTATACTTGTATATTCTCTTTCCGTATGCTGAAGATGGGCTCCTGAACCCAGTACCACAGTGGGAAGGCCTTTCATATTCATATAGTTACCGTCAGAGCCTCCCATGGTTGTAATAACTTTAGGTTTTATACCGGCTTTTTCAGTGGCCATCTGTGCAAATCCGACGACATCGGCTTCTTCCGGAAGGTCATAACCGTTCATTTCATCGTAATTCAGGGAATAGGTTACATTATGTTTGAGAGCAGATTGCTTCAGAGCCTCTTCAATCTGTGATTTCATTTCTTTCATACCGTCTGATGTATTGCTTCTTATTACCCCTGCCATATAAGCTTCATCCGGTACCATATTGGTTACAGGTTCACCTGACTGCCATCTTTTTCCCGACTCGAAATTGGAGATATTGAATCTTTCACTCGGTGCTTTTTTAATCTGTGTCAGGAGACCGGCAATTTCAATACCTGCTACCATGGCATTTTTCCCTTCCCACGGATGTATGGAAGGTGCTGACTGGCCCTGAATAGTTACATTGAAATGAACAATATTGCCGCCTGAGCGGATAATGTTACCTATAGAACCTCCGTCCATTTCAAAGCCGTAATCCAGGCCCTGAAGATATTTTGGATCCAGTTCTCTGGCTCCGAAAATACCTGGCTCTTCTTTGGTAAAACCTATAACACGAACCCTGCCATGAGGAATTCCCTTTTTATTTATAAGTTCAATTCCTTCTTTGATTGTAGCATAACCGCACAGGTCGTCGGCAGCTATATTCGTATGGCTGTCTTTACTCTGGATTTTTCCGTCCTGCGTGATTTCAACCTGTACCGGTTCACTGTCTGCCACTCCCGGAGCGCGGACGGGCACTCTATCCATATGAAATGAAAGACAGATATTTTTTGCATTTTCCGGTGCATCAGGACTGGGAGGAATATCTATAATTACATTGCCTGTATCACTGCCGGTTCGAGAGCCTGAGTCATCTACTTCTACAGTCATACCCTTTATATCCATAGCCCTGAATTCACGGATCATTTTATCTGCCATGAGCTTTTCATGTCCCGATGGAGCCCATATTTCTGCCGAACTTACAAAAGTATCCACTATTTTCTGGCTGTCTACTTTGGGAAGTACGTATTTGCCGGGAGAAGGATTACTTTTTTTGGCTGCGCCGATATTATTATTTATCATCATAATTACAAAACCTCAATATAATAAAACCATATTTTTATTATATTTACAATAAGGATTTTGTTAACATTTTGTAAACAAAATTATGCGGTAATTTTCTCTTCTATGTCTTCAATCACTGCAGAGTCCGCCACATCTGAGACAGAATATCTCTGCATTGATAACAGGACTTCCGCAATACTGGCAGACAGGTCTCTTTGATACAGGTTGTTGCTGCACTGGCTGTTGATATAAAGGTTGTTGAGGAGCAGCATAATGGCTGAAGGAATAAGAACTTATCTTGGATGCCATACGGCTCAGCACTTCAAAAATAGCATCCAGCCTGGAAGGGTCGGTTATAAGAGCACACTCTACATATTCTATACTGTTATTACTGTTATCCCTTTTTGCTTCTTCTTCCAATCCTTCCATGAGGGCTTCATGAAAAGTTCCTTTCTTCACCCGCTTTATAACAACCCTGGAAATATTCCTTCCCTTATGGACAGAAGCAAGTATTTGACGAAAATCATCCTGTTTGAGAACTTCATATAATGTATCGGGCCCGGCGATTTCTACCAGGAATTCATCATCATTGCAATCAGCTATTTCATCATCCATAGAAGGTAAAGAGTCACGGAAATAAAAACGAATAAAAATATTCTTATCTGCCGGTAATGTTGCAGTTACAAAAGTATAGTTGTCATTTAAATTCCGTCCCGTATATACAAAACATGACACAGGGAGATTATGATACATTCCCTCAATTCTCGGATAATTGGAATTACTGTCTTTCCTGACAGAAAGACCTCTTTCTCTGGCAAAGGTCTCTAATTTTACGCTCTTTTTTCTTATCCCTAGAAGAACTACTATTGTAACTATTCCTACTATAACGAAGAAAATACCAAATAATATTGCGGCAAAACAAATTTCCATAAAAGCCTCCTCTATGCTAATTACCGCTCCAAATAAGTTCGTAACCATTTTATCAGCTTCTGCCTGACAGG
>CALARM010000063.1 GCA_937888925.1 uncultured Synergistia bacterium
ACCACCGAGATCTACACTCTTTCCCTACACGACGCTCTTCCGATCTATATTATCTAAATTACAGCATGATCACCTTCCTGTAGTATACGACTACTTCATAGAAAACGGAAGATATTATCTTGTCATGTCTTTCATAGAAGGGGAAGACCTTGATACAATACTGGAAAGAGAAGGAAGTCCCAATCTCCCTGAAGACAAGGTTGTCCAATGGTCCAAACAAATTCTTACAGTACTGGATTATCTGCATAATCAGGAACCTCCTATAATTTATCGTGATATAAAACCTGCCAATATTATGATCAGGAAAGACGGAAGAGCTATGCTGGTTGATTTTGGTATTGCCAGAGTGGTTAATCCTGAACAGAGAGTGTCTAAAACCTCTATAGGCACTGATGGTTATGCACCAAAGGAACAGTATAAAGGTCAGGTAGAACCAAGAAGTGATATTTACGCTCTTGGAGCCACAATGCATCATTTACTTACCGGAGAAATTCCGGTACCTCTTGATTTTGAGCCCATATCTTTCTTTAATTCCAATATTACGCCTTCCCTGGAACAGATAGTTATGAAGGCACTGGAAAGAGAAGTCTATAATAGATTTGAACATGCAAAAGAGATGCTTGATGCTCTTGAAACATATAAGATAATAAAACAGGAACAGAATATAAGCGATGATGTTTTTGATCTTCAGATTGACGAAGATGATTCAGGCTCTGATGAACTTTATGATTTAGACATTGAAGATGTTACATCAGGTACTTTGACTCCAATAGAAGAAGGAGATGAAGAAGAGCTATCAGTTCCTGGTTTGCTGGAATGGGCGGGAGAAAAAGACCCTATCACTCTGATAAGAGAAGAAGAAAAAAAACAGAGCCTTCAACCGAAGGAAAGTTTTGACCGGGAAAAATTGGAAGCATTCTCAAAGAGTTTCGAGGAAACTACAAAGCAGGCAGTTCAGTCTCAGGATATAATGTCAGAAGAAAAGGCCATGACTGAGGAAGTAACAGATGTGACAGATGAAATAGACATTATACAGGAAGAATTTGATGAAGTTCCCGGTGAGCCGGAAGATAAGCCGGTTATGGAAGAAGAATTCGATGAATTTTTTATAGAAGAGAATGAAGGTGAAGTAAAGGAAGCAGAACTGGAAGGAGAATTTGATGAACTTTCAATAGAAGAAAGTGATGATGAAGAAGCAAAAGAAGAAGCTGTAGAAGAGTTTGATGATGTTTCAATAGAAGAAGAAAGAGAATTTACAACGGAAGAAATACACAAAGAGATAGAGAAAGAAAAAAAAGAAGAGATACAGGAAGAGATAGAAGAAGAGACAGAAAAAGTCAGTGAACAGGTGATAAAAGAGAAAGAAGAAGAGATACAGGAAGAGATAGGGGAAGAGATAGAAGAAGTAGAAAAAGTTAGTGAAGAAGTGATAAAAGAGAAAGAAGAAGAGATACAGGAAGAGATAGAAAAAGTCAGTGAAGAAGTGACAGAAGAAATCAAGAAGGAAGAACGTTACTGGGGAAAAGAGGAATCTGAGAAAAAAGAGGGATTATACTGGGGTAAAGAGGAATATATACAAAAAACTGCAGATGATGCATCGGCTTATCTGTCTAAAGGAAACATATTTTCTGAGAAACAAAAAAACGAGCAGGAAGAAGAAGTAAGGTTACTGGAAGAAGAACTACAGAAAAAAGTTCAGGAAGAACTTAGAAAACTGGAAGAAGAAGCAAAAGAAGAAGCAAATGAAGAAGTGATAGAAGAAGTAAAAGAAGAAGAAGTAATAAAAGATCATGAGGAAAAAGAAACATCCACCGTACCGGCTATAGAGGATATTATTCCAAGTCCGCAAAGGAAAAAGCAAATAAAAGCTATTGAAATAGTACGTAAGCCCAAAGAACAGATAGTTAAGCCTTTAAAATCATTTAATTCATTACTTAAACCTTTTGGTGCCAATATGCCTGCATCCATAGTTCATCCGAAAGATGAAGTGGAAATGATTTATATACCATCAGGTCTTTTTGTAATGGGAAGTGATGACTCCGAAGATGATAACCCTAAAACACATGTATATTTATATGCTTATTACATAGATAAATACCCTGTTACCAATTTCCGTTACAATATTTTTTTACAGGAAACAAATTACACTGAACCGGAAAGCTGGAATTATTCGCTTCAGACAGCCGATCATCCTATTATAGGTATAGACTGGGAAGATGCCAAGGCTTATGCTGACTGGTGCGGTAAGAGACTGCCGACAGAAGCGGAATGGGAGAAAGCAGGGAGAGGAACAGATGAGAGAATATATCCATGGGGGCAGGAATGGGATAAATATAAATGTAATAACGGGAATATGGATGACCCTGATATAGTTGAAAAAATGCTTGATCTGGAAAATGATAGAGGCACCACTCCTATTGGTTCTTTTACCGGAGGTGCCAGCCCTTACGGTGTTATGGACATGTCCGGCAATATTGCCGAATGGTGTTCAGATGTATATAAATCACCCCTGGTAAGCGGTAAACTTAAAAAGGGGGAAAAGGAAAAAGAGAAAGATTTAAGGGTCTGTAAAGGTGGTTCCTGGAAAGATGTTCCTGTAGAGAGTTTTCGTATATCTCATAGAAGAAAAGCCCTTTATTATGAAACATTTGATGATGTAGGCTTCCGGTGCTGCCAGACTCCCAGGCATTTATAGGTAACGTCAAGACAATAGTTCGTCTGCATGAGTTTAAATCCTTAGAATCATTATGACACCCTCTTAAAGGTGTCATAATGATAATTACCTTTGAATTACTTAATTTTTTCTACAGTGCAGATTTTAATGGCTTTGAAACCACCTTTTTCACATACACAGCCCTTCACCGTGATTTTATCCATAGCCATTGCTGCTGCATCCTTTTCGGGAACATTACATTTACAGCAGAACATGGCCATGTAAATAACTCCTTTATCATCTACGAATAAAAGAGGCTGTCCTGCTGCTGCACACTTTACAGTACATTCTTTTACTTTTGCTGTATCCACTGCTTCTCCGTCTTTTATCATAAGATAACAGGGACATGTGAACATACCTGTAAATGTTGCTTCATTTTTGCATTCCTCACAGGAACAGTTTGGAGCTTTACATTCGGTGCATTTGTCTTTGCATTCAGGACATGTTCCTTTACATTTCTCACAGGAACAGTTTGGGTCTTTACATTCGGTGCATTTGTCTTTGCATTCAGGACATGTTCCTTTGCATTCCGTACAGGAACAGTTTGGGTCTTTGCATTCGGTGCATTTGTCTTTACATTCCTGGTCTGAACATGGTTTTTCTTTATCTGTACACTGGCCACAATTAGCAAGTAAAAATTGATTTATGGCAAGCATAGAAATAAGAATTACTGCAATTAAAATA
>CALARM010000064.1 GCA_937888925.1 uncultured Synergistia bacterium
AGAACAATATACAAAATAGAAGTTCCGTCAGACAGAGATGAATATATCATAAAAGGACTCACATTACTCTATGATTTTGCATCTTCCATGATTTTTTTACCTGAAGAAATAAGTAAAGAAAAAGATGTTATTCTGGAGGAACTGAGACTTGATTCTGACGTTATGACACGATTATACACCGCACACAGAGACATCAGGTTTAAGGGATCTCCTTATGCTAACAGATATACTCTTGGCACAGAAGAAACAATAAAGAGCACAGGATCCGAAGAGTTAAAACGTTTCTATTCATACTGGTACAGACCTGATATGATGGCTCTCATAGTAGTGGGTAACTGTGAACCGGCGGACATAGAAAAAAAGATAAAACATATCTTTCAGTCTATTCCATGTCCTGAAAAAGAAAAGCCTGATCTTATAGTGCCGTTAAAACCGCACCATATATACACCGGAGTCTTTACAGACGTGGAACTTCTGGAATCCTATGTTACCATATTTTACCACAGAGAAAGATCACCTGTAAGAAATAAAAGAGATTTTGCGAGAAGACTCTGCGAAGAAGTCATACTTGAAATGATAAATATGAGAATCTGTGAGGAAAGCTATAACAATTCCGACACTCCTGTTATTCATGGAGGAGGGTGTGTATTCAGAAAGATTAAATCATTTAATGAAGTAAAATTCATAGCAACAATCAGACCGGGAAGAGAAATGGAAGGTCTGAACATACTGTTAGGATACATAGAAGGTTTACGTCAGAAGGGGTTTACTGATATAGAAAAGGAAGAAACATCGGCCCAGTTCCTGGAAGGTCTGAGAAGAGCCAGTGAAAAAAAAGAAACGAGAGAAGCAGAAAGTTATGCATCATTTATGATGGAAGCTTTCATGAAAGAAGGAGTATTTATATCACCTGATGACTGTTACAGTTTTGCCTGTGAATTGCTTCCACTCATATCGGCCAGGCAGTTTCAAGAAACCATAGAAGATCTTTTTAAGCCTGACAATATGTCTGTAATAATTTCATGCCCTCCGTCTTCAGGCTGTAATGAAGACGATATTCTGAAAACTATAGAACAGGTAATAGCAGAAGGAGCTATAGACTATAAAATTAAAGAATTAAATTATTCCTATAATTACAGTTCAATTAAACAGGGAGAGATTTTATCGAGAAAAACCTTTAGAGACATTACAGAATTAACCTTAAAAAACGGCCTTACGGTAATGCTTAAAACTACGGATTTCGAGAGGAAAAAAGTTTATATGACTTATGTTTCCCGGGGAGGAAAACTGCTGGAACCGTCCGGGAAGTCCGGTATGTTTGAAGTGGCGAAAAGTGCCTGGGCCGAAGGAGGAACAGAAGATTTAAATCAGATAGAAATAGAAAGGCTTCTCAGGGCAAAAAGTATTTCTTTCTCTACGACAGGTACGGCAGCATATGGTCTGAGAGGCTACTGCACATCAGATCATATGGAATATTTATTTCAGTGGTTCTGGCAGTATCTTGTAAGGCCGGGCTACAGAGATGAAGCTATAAATTACAGTATAAGATCGATACAGGAATATATAAGACAGACGGAACAGTATCAGGATGGACTTATAGAGGAAGAAATAAAGAGGCTTCTTCTTCCGGACAATCCTATGGCTGCCAGACTTTCAGAAGAAGAAATATTGCAATATACAGATGCGGGAGATTTAAAGAAGTTCCAGATTTTATCATCTGTCCCTTCAAACAGTCAGCTCACACTGGTAGGTTCTTTTGATATGGAAGAAGCCATTATATTTGCCTCTAAATACTTCGGTTCTCTTCCTTCAGGCAATAATCCTTTCATAGAGCCCGCGTATCTTGAAACAAAATTCCCATCGGAACATATAAAAAAAATTATTTACAAGGGCATAGAACAGAAGTGTATGGCCTGTAAAATATTCCCCGGCTCTATGAAGGGAACTGACGATGAACTTCCTCTTGACCTTCTGGCAAAAATACTGAGTATTCGGTTCTGGGATAATATAAGAGAAAAAAAAGGGCTTGTTTATTCTATCAATGCAGAACATTACTCCTCCGGTATCATAAAAAATTATGGTAATCTTAAAATAGGCTTCGGAACAGATCCCGATAAGGTAGATTATGCAGAAGAATGTATAATGGCAGATATTATTGATATAAAAGAAAGGGGGATAAATTCGGACGAACTTAATATAGCAAAGAAAATTTTACTGACAGGTTACGGGGAATATCTGAGAAATAACAGTTACTGGCTCGGTGAACTGTACAGTTCTTCTCTTTTTAACATAAATCTGGAGAGAATATTCACCTGTAAAGACGATATTTTACATGTAAAAGATGAAGACATACAGTCTGCAGCATGTAAATATCTTGATAAAAATGTATTTTTAATAGCCATGCCGGAAAAATCGGACATATAAAAAAGGGAGTGTTTATTATGAAACTATTGTATCTCTTAATGTTTTTTTTATTTGTATTTTTTTCAGTTCTTTCAGGCTGCAGTGACAGTGGAACAGTTATTACTCCGACAGCTATTGTTGCAACGCAAACTCCTGCTCCGACATCAGTTAAAACAATAACGCCGACTCCAGTCCATCAAACTATTAATCCAACCGGAGGAACGGTGACATACGGAAAAGCATCAATTAAATTTGATGCAGGTTCCGTAAACTATGATGTTGATATTAACGAAAGTATCGAAGCCGATGATTATATACCTTCTATAAGCACAGACGGTTACCTTTATGATTTTTCCCTTGAAGATCCCAATGCTTACAATCCCGATCATCGTGCGACCATAACATTGCCTCTGGAAGATGTTCCCGATCCCGATATTGATGGACTTACCATATATCACTCAAAAGATAAAATCAACTGGGAGAGTCTTGGCGGAACGGTGAACGGAGAATATATAACAGCAGAGGTGCCGGGTTTTTCTTATTTTACAGTAGGAGAAGCACCTATTAAAAACCCGCAGGTAGATGCAAAAATCGCTTCCTTTGTAACAACAACGTCACCGGGTGCATCTGTTATCGTCATTTCAAACGGAAAAATTGTTCACAGAGCCGGCTATGGTGTAAAAGACATCAGCAACAATAATGCAATTACATCTGAAACAATATTCCACCTTGGTTCAATGGCAAAACAGATAACGGCAGTCGGTGTTCTCATGCTGGTCGACGAAGGTAAAGTAAAACTTGATGAGCCGATTGGCACATATCTTCCGGGCCTTTCTCGTTTCGGGACCAATGTAACAGTTCGTCGTATGTTAAACCATACATCAGGTATGCCTGATTATTCCGAAAGCGGCACTTTATATGATCAATTTGCCGATGCATACAGTAAGCCTTACAACCAGGATGCCCTCAATTTCCTGTCTGTAAACGGAACAATGAAATTTACTCCCGGAGAAAAACATGCCTATAATAATACCGGCTATGACATGCTTGGCTGTCTGATTGAAAAAGTTTCAGGACTGCCCTTTCAGACTTTTATGCAGCAACGTATATTTAATCCGTTAAAAATGAGTAATTCCTTTGCCCATCCAAATCCCGGCAGGCTGTCTGCTCCAAATCTGGCTCACAGTTATGAACGCAGGGACGGCCAGATTACAGCTTATGATTCCAGCCGTATGGATTATCTTGGAGGTTCAGGCGGCGTTTATTCTACAATAGAAGATATGTATTTATACGACCAGGCACTATATACGGATAAACTTGTAAAACAGACAACCCTTGCAGAAGCTTTCAAGCCTGCTCTATTGAATAACGGAACACTGTATCCCTATGGCTTTGGCTGGGATATAGGAACAAGAAACGGTAAAAATTATGTCAAACATGACGGAAGATGGCTTGCATTTAACAGCAATTATGTTCGTTTCCCTGATCAGAAGCTGTCTGTAATAATACTTTTAAACAGAGATTATGATATTCCGGATTTATCAGATCTCGGTATGAGTATTGCAGATTTATATCTATAAATTCTTTCTTTCTAAATGGGCATATATAAAGGAGTAGGCTTCCGCCCCCTCCTTTTATAGTTTTTTTTCAGGAATTTATTGCAAATCTTGCTCCCATATCAAAAGCTTTCCGGCAATCTTCCGGGAATTGTAATTCTCTGACCTGTTTCTTATGTTCTGCATTGAAAGCACCTGTTTCATATTTAGAGTAATCGTCGAACTGCCAGGTATCATTGCTGTACATTACCTCATTGGAACCGAATGTTCTGGACATGGCATTTTCCATAGCTATCAGATTCTGTTCATAGCTGAATTGCTTCATTCTGTCTGTATCCACATTCATTGTATATATAAAACCTGTTTTCATTTTTTTCGGAGCGATTGAGCTATATGTGGCATCATATACGAGATACTGAAAAATCAGACGTTCTAGAAAAGAATGCATTTCTCCTGTTATATTTCCGAGATAAATCGGTGAACCAAGAATTATGCCATCGGCCACTGAAAGTTTTTCAAGTAAAGGAGTTAAATCGTCTTTTACCGCACATTTGCCATAGCTTTCTCCTCCTGTAAGTTTGCAGGAAAAACAGCTGATACATCCTTTAAAATTCAGGTCATAAAGGTGAACAAGCTCGGTTGATGCACCTGCGGATGCAGCTCCTATAAGTGCCTTGCCAAGTAAAATTGCTGTATTCCATTTCTTCCTGGGGCTTCCGTTAATTGCAATGATTTTCATATATTACCTCCAGAGATCAATAATATTTTATGTAAAACATTATAACAGTTATTAAAAAAAAACAATACAGTAATAAAAGCTTCTATTGACAAATAAAAGGGAAAATTTTATTATATAAACAGATAAAATATT
>CALARM010000065.1 GCA_937888925.1 uncultured Synergistia bacterium
CTCTCGGCATACATGTTTCCATAGGATATTATTTTCTCTTTATTCCCATTATATCTCTCATCGCGTCACTCCCCATATCCATAAGCGGTATAGGAGTAAGAGAAAGTTCTTTTGTGTATTTTTTCGCCAGAGTCGGTGTTCCCCAGGCAGAGTCAATGGCTCTTTCATTAATATTCTTTTCTCTCGGGGCAATAAGCGGTCTTGCAGGAGGTATTATATATACTCTGTCATCTTTTGAGCCGGTTACAGATTTAAGTAATCAGAAAATGGTAAGTAGCGAGTAAAAAAGATCCTTTCTACTCACTACTCACTACTCACAATAATTTATATTTTCAAGCAGGATTTATACTTTCTGATGTAGAAAGATTTTAATTGAGAATAAACATAAAAACATAAAAAAAGGATTATCAGTATATTATGAGCAATGAACTATTACCTGGAACAATACTTTATGATCATTATAAAATAAGCGAATGTATATCTACGGCCGAATTTTCAAATATTTACATAGCAGAACATTTAAAAGAAAACAATAAAAAAGTTATTATAAAAGAATTACTCCATAAAGCTATAGGGACAAATGACAGAGCCAAAGCTCTGGAAAAATTCCAGGAAGAAATTGATATTTATAAAAAACTGGATCATCCTAATATGGCAAAAATAATGGAAAGTTTTTCTTCCGAAAGTGCAGTATATACGGAAAACAAGCAGTTTATAGTAATGGAATACATTGAAGGTAAAACCCTGAGAAAGATTAAAGAAGAACAAAAAGAAGACCTGTCTCCCGATGATGCAGGCAAATGGTTCGGTCAAATTATGGAGGTCATCAAATATCTGTCTGAACAGAATCCTCCGGTAGTATTTTATTATTTCACACCAGACCATGTGATGATAACAGATGAAGGGCAGATAAAACTGATAAATTTCGGTCTGGGAAGGTTTTTCAGAACAGGTCCCTTAAAGAGCAATCAATATATGGGAATTGCCGGTTATGCCGCTCCCGAACAATATGGCATAAAGCCTGTGGATAGCAGGGCAGATATATTCGGTACCGGTGCAGTCATCTATTATATGCTCACACAGGATGATCCGGAAAAACATGCTCTCAATTTCTCTCCTGTAAGAACACTTAATCAAATGGTTTCAATGCAATTTGCAAGGTTTATATCCAGATGTGTTCAGATGAAAGCAGAAGACAGATGTGAAAATATCAATGAAGTGATAGAAAAATTAAATTCTATTACCTTTACGGATGCACAGGTATCACCTGATAAGATAAAGAAAAAAGAGGAAGGTGAAAAGAAACAAAAACCTCAGTACAAACAGGTTGTAGGTAAAGAAGTAAGTGGGACATTCCAGAATTTATTATGGACAGTAGAAAAATATATTCCACTGAAACAAATACTTCCTTTCACAGGTATAGTTGCCGTATTAGGGTTAATAATATTTATAGCCATAAATTTTTTTATACATAGGAATAAATTTCCATCACTACTGGTTTATGCCACACAGCTTAATACTAATAACATACTGGTAATGGATCTTGATAAAAAAATAAAATTTAAAACACTGGACACAGGAGAATGCAAAGGGAGAATAGCATCTTTTAATGATAACTTATATGTAAGTGGTTCTGTATCAAATATTGTTGTCATTAACTCAAAAAAAGCTGAAATCAGTGGAAATATAACGATAGGTTCCCCGTCAATGGATCTAATAATGACAAAAAATGGGAGTACCATATATGCAAGCAATACAAATAAAGGAGAAATTACTAAAATTTCCGTTCAAACAAAATCAATATCTTCTTACATATCTCTAGGGGGCATTCCTTCAGGGCTTACATTATCAGATAACGAACATTATCTCTATGTAGCAAATTTTTTATTAAATAATATTACCGTTATTGATACTACAAAAAATACTATTACACGTACAATACAAGATCCCTCTATAAATAAGCCTATTAAGTTATTGCTAATACCAGAGCAGAACATGCTTTATTGTGTAAACTGGGGTTCAAACAGTATAAGTATAATAAATCTGGCTAATAATACTGTAGTTAAAAATATCAAAGTTGGAAATAACCCAAATGATATTATTCTTTCACCTGATCAACATAGTATTTATATAGCAAACTATAAATCTGAAAGTCTTTCCATAATAGATAGTAAAACGAATAACCTTTTATCAGAATTAAAACTATCCGGTATGCCTACCTGTATGTCACTTTTTCCTGAGAAAAAAGAACTTTTAGTATCTGTAAGCAGTTCAAATAAACTTGTAAATAAAATTATATTTATAAATTTGACATCAAATAATATAAAAGAAGAAATACCTGTAGAAAACTATATTTTATCATTAACTGTTGTGAGTATATAAAAATCAAAATGGAGACCATGCAGGGAACATGTCATCCAGAGGACATGGAGGCATTAATTGATGTATATTTGTCCCATCAATATTAACAACATAAAGATGTCTCACCGGAATATGCCATGAAGAGAAAGTAATACGTTTACCATCAGGCGACCATGAAGGAGTTTCATTATGATATTTCATATTGGTAATTCTTTTAAGACCGGAACAGTCGGATTTTATAATATATATCTGAAGAAAACCTGTTTTATCAAGTCGTGAAAATGCAATTTTAGACCTGTCTGGAGAACAGCTTGGGCTGTACTCATTATAATTACTTTTCAGGAACTTTTTTACGGCACTTCCATCTATATTTATAGTAAAAAGCTGACTAGCTTTATTTCCGACTGAACGTTCGAAAATTAATGCACTATTGTCTAACCAGTCAGGATTTTTTTCTATATAATCATTGCTTTTAGTTACATTCATCTCATTAGTACCATCAATATCCATTATAAATATATCAAACATACCATCATTATTTCTATCAGAACAAAACGCTATTTTACTGCCATCAGGAGAAAATGATGGCATAATATTATGAGATTTATTACTAAATGTAAGTCTTTTCTGATTATTTCCATTTGCATCCATAATATAAATCTCCATGGACGTATCATATCGATCTTCTTTATCTCTATCTCTTGTAGAATAAAAAACAAGTTTTTTTCCATCAGGAGACCAATCAGGGGAAAAATTTCCACCGCAATTTTTAGTCAGGCTTCGATAATCTTCTCCCTTTACATTAACAGTACAAATATCAATATTACCTTCTCTCGCGGTAGAAAAAGCAATAATGGACATCTTACATCCTGATGATAAAAGAAGCAATAGAGAAATAGCAATTACACACAATAATTTTAAGCTCATAATAACATACACACCTTCCAAAAATAATTTAAATAAAAATTTGGCCTGATAAACATTTTATCAGGCCAAATATCAAAAAACTTAGCTACTAATTTTTCCTGAAGCTGTACCAGACATTTTTTTACTATAGTACAAATATAATAATATAGCCAGTACAAGAAACAACGATAGTAAAAGAAATAATAAGAATTTACCTGTTCTATCTTCGCCAGTATTCTGAACTATAGCAACAGATGTTTGATTAATTTGTTGTATATTATTCTGTTCTCCTCCAGGAATAGTAGTATTTATAGCATTAGGCTCCTGTAAAGCGTTCTGTAATTCAGGAGGTGTATCAACACTATTCTGTGTATTAGTGTTTATAACTTTAATGTTATCTTCAGTAATAGTCATTCCTTCTGGAAGGTCTCCCTCCTTTTTTACAAGACGGTAACCAGAAAATTCTGGAGGAAGAATAATTTGGTTATTATTTTTTTTAACACTATTGAGCTTAGGCATATCAGGAGTGTCTATTATCCCGGAATCGGCTGTATTGGCATCTACCATAGCAAAAGACATAGATATGGTAGATATGATATAAACGATCATTACAAATGTTATTAATAATATCCGCATAACTCTTTCCACGTCACTTACATCTCTTTCCATCCAAGAACTTCAAAGACCTCAGTCACAGGTAACATCAATGACATTTCAGAAAGCCCGCCACCGCTCGTAACTCTGTCATCATGATTTGTGCGTATTGATGTACCACTTGTAGCTTCAATTCTAACCGTATAGGTACCATTTGTAGTACCGTCTATCCATCCTCCTGCTAAATGATTGCTATATATAAGAGGATCAACCTGAGTAACACACTTGGTGCCATCATAAACAGCTAAATTAGTAAAAGATAGACCAGTAGTACCACCAGAGCTTAAATCAAAGGTTCCGCCCCACTCAGATGCTTTCACTTTTAAAGCATCATTCCACTGAGTATTACTGGGTGCATCTGGTAAAGAAGCAGCCTGCTCAGGAGTAAAACACAGTGCATCTTTAGGTTTCATCTTAGGATCATATTTGCCATCGCCATCAAGATCTTCTCCAGTACCGGGAATAACACAATCAGTCACTGTAGATCCTGCATCTGATGCAGGTGCATTTCTATATGTTTCATAAAATCCACCTGTCGATGCCGATGCATCCCACGCTGATTTCTGAGTATCAGTAAGATATGAATAAGATCTATTGGTAAATGGATTGACTGCATAGCCAAGGGCAGGGTTATTTGGATCTTTTAAAGGAGGTTTATTATCACTTGTATAATATAAGACATCCCACGTATTATTATTCTCCCATGTTTCATCTAAGGTACCAGATTTACCAGTATAAGGAACCTGATCTGTACCAAGTTTGGCTTCATCTGTTTCATTCCAGTCTATACCATCATGTTCCTGTTTTATATTGTTTATAATACCTTTACGTGCACCAGCTTCATTATTATTTTTGCCTGCATCTCCAATAATCAGACTTCCTCCTGCAAAAAGCCCAAGCATATCTTTT
>CALARM010000066.1 GCA_937888925.1 uncultured Synergistia bacterium
AACATCCGTATTCATCTGTAATATTATAAAAATAAATTATTTAGATTAACTCCCTCTACTTAATTTTCATCTAAAGCTTTATTTTATGCCATTAAAAATAAAAACTCCTATACTCTGAACATAAGCTAATAGCTAATAACTATTCAAGCCTTACATAATTTTATTCAACTATGTAAGAAATTATAATTTTTTTTAAAAGTGCAAAACTATACTAATAAGTGACTGTAATTCTATTTATCATCCTGGTAATCCCATAAATCCTATAAATCCTGGTCAAAAATGAAAATTCCTGTACTCTTAAATCGTCATATTTTATCTATAAGTTTTAGTTATCTTTCTTGCAGGTTTATGTTTAAAATAATGAGGTATGCCAAGATACCAGTGACCTTTACCTGTGACAGGTTTCCCTTTTAAATCAAGTCTGGCCATATAAACCCTCTTACCTTTTTTATATTTCAATTGATACACCTGACCCGGTTCAAGATCACCTGTGACTGTATCAGGTTTATCCATTACTTCAAAAACAGAACCGATCCTGTATTTTCCGACTTCCATCTGCCATAATTTTTCACTGTCTGATTCTTCACCGGATTTTTTAGTTTTACACTTCTCACAGTATCCTCCGTTCTGATACTGTTCTATAAAATCAATCTCCTCATCACAGACACAGCAATAAAGCTTTTCCATCATACCTGTTTTGTAATAATCAAGGGTTTTTTCTCTTCTTTCCTGTTCCGATCTGGTAATATCTTTTTTCCACAGTTCTATTTTATTGCCGTCCCAGTTTTCAGGAAAAACAAACTGGGAATAAATTCCTGACATATCGTTTTTTTTGTTCAGATACCCGTGGAGTTCACAGCAAAACTTATTTTCATTTTTACCTTTTATACAGTGATATACCAGATCAAGTGTATCATCCAGTGAACAGATTGCACATATACCTTCAAAATCCTTTTTCCAGAGGCCGTCTCTGAATTCAATGCCTTCTTTTTCCATAAGCTTTTCAATATCTCTGGCAGTAATACTCACATGAAGCTCTCTGCCTCTGAGACCTTTAAAAGAAGGTATTTCCAGATTACTTAAATATTTTGAAGATTCTCTCTCAGGGAAATCAATTTCACGAGACTTTTCTTTAAATATTCTGAGAGTCTCTGTTTCTATGAATTTTTTATTTTCTTCATCAATTTCTCGATTATCTTCTGTATCATCAGAAGTTTTATCTGTAAATTCAACATTTACTATAGATTTCTTGATCTGAACTTTCTGTCCGCAATGAGCACAGAATCGCGCTTCATCTCTTATTTTACCACCGCATACAGTACAAATCATATAAACCTCCTCCTTCATCAGCGAAAGAGATTTTAATTAAAGTAATGACCTGAATAAAGCCATATAAAGATGGGCTATCCTTTCCCAGCTATACTGTTCTACTCTTTCCCTGCCTTTAATAGCAAAGTCATCTCTCAATGACTGATTATCATAAAGTTCAACTATTGCATTGATTACTTCCTGCGGTTTACCCTTTGGCACAATTAATGCCGCATCGGTAAATACTTCCGATATGCCTCCAGTATCTGTCGCCATTACAGGAAGATAATTGGCCATAGCTTCAAGACATACCTGAGGAATACCTTCTATGCCCTGAGAAGGTACAGCGAGAATATGGGCTTTCTGATACTCTTTTTTTAATTCTTCCCTTCCGAGGAAACCTAAAAATGTCACCCTGTGTTCTAAATTCATAGATAAAGTTTTATTTTTTAATTCTTCTTCAAAATTTCCCTTACCTGCTATACGGAGTAATGCATCCGGCAATTTCTGAAGAACTTCCAGCAGAATATCCACACCTTTTTCTTTTGTCAGACGTCCTGAATAAAGAATAATAAAGGGTTTTTCATCTTTATGAGGCTTCTCTGAAATAAAAAATTTCCTGTCGACTCCGAGAGGCAATATGGCAATCTTTTCGAAAGCCATATCAGGCTTTATCTCTTCAAGAAGCGGTATGAGCTTTCTGGATAGAAGAACCACTTTATCTGCCATATCAAGGCTTTTTCTTAAATGATCTGCATGAGCGGGATTATTCCTGGCAAATTCAATATCAGAGGCATGAGATGTAATTACCAGCGGTTGTTCGAAATTCATGGAACTTAATGCTACTGCAGGAGGAAAAGTAAGATGCTGACAGTGGACTATATCTATCGGTTTATTATTCAGTATATGTAAAAAGGCCCCTTTCATATCCTCTACTGCTTTATTAAAAGCCGGCGTATCTGCTTCTCCTGTCAGTGTGCCTTCCATCAGAGTAAGTTTCATTCTGGTTTCCATAAGGTCTGAAGTCTTCAGACCTATAAAATTTACAGTGCATCCCTTTTCGATCATTTCGTCATAAAGATTATTACAGAATACAACGCTGCCATTGAATCTGTTAAAAGGCGAATAGATACCGGAAAGTATATTGAGTGGTTTTAATTCTTCATGTTTCATAGGTAAATTATATCATAGAAAAATGGAAAGAACAAGTTTAATCTATCGTTGGTCAGCGATGAAGAGTAAATTTTTTTCAAGTCTCCTCCGAGTAGATTTTTTACTCTC
>CALARM010000067.1 GCA_937888925.1 uncultured Synergistia bacterium
TTTTTTAAAATTATTTTTTTTTTGATATAATAGATCTATAATAACAATTATGATCTTTTGTTCACGATAAAGAATGAGGATCTGTTCCTCCCGTCACGCGTAACGCGTTACGATTCTTAAATATAAACAGGTCATAGTTAGGAAAGAAAATCTATGTTGAATGTATACAGATTTATTACTTTACTGATTATTCTTTCATTTCTGTGTGTTTCATGTAATAAAAAAGAAAAAACGGCAGAAGACTGGTTTGATGAAGGTAATAGTTATTATTACGAAGGAAAGTATGCCGATGCAATACGATGTTACAATAAAGCTATTACCCTGAGCCCTGATGATCCGTCCATATGGTATAAAAAGGGATTTGCTTTATATTATCAGGATAAATACACAGAAGCCCTTCAATGTTATAATAAGGCACTGGAGCTTGATCCTAAAAATATCAATATACTTACTGCAAAGGGAGCCCTCCTTTATACACAGAAAAGCTATAAAGAAGCCATAAAATGTTATGATAAAGTCCTGGAAATAGAACCGTCCAACAGTGCAGCGAAGGAAATGAAAGGTAAAGCTCTGGAGGAACTTTCACAGTGACCAGTGACCAGTGACCAGTAATTTAAAGAGTATAGGAATTTTCATTTTTTATGGCATAAAAGTTAGATTTATATAGGTTTTGGGTACCGGGTGTTAAGTAATTATAAACCTAAAACCCGGATATAACTGATTACTGCTCACTGCTCACTGCCTCAAGCCATGCCCGTCCTATTTCACTGTTCTGGGGGTCAAGATAAAATGCTCTGTCCAGGTATTTAAAAGCTTCATGCTTTTTACCTTTTTTTATGTAGAGTAAAGCCAGATTAAAATATGGATCTCCTGAATTACTATCAAGTTCAATAGATTTTTTCAAACATTCCTCTCCCTCTTTTAAATTTCCTTTTTCACAGAGAGCTCTTCCAAGCATATTATAAGTTGATGAACTTTCAAATATCTCAAGAGATTTCCTGTAACAGTATATGGCATTATCTATATCTCCTTTGCGCATATATGTTGTGCCCATATCATTATAGAAAAATATATTATAAGGATCCAGTTTCAGTGCATATTTATATTCTTCTATACTTTTATTCATAGAATCATTACCTGTAATATCAGAATACATAGAATATATTCTGCCAAGATCTGCATGAGGATACGGATTAAGAGGATTAAGGTTTATTGAAGTTTTATAGGCAAGTATAGCTCCTTCTGCCAGTTCTTTGTTCTCAGGCATCTTATTCATGGCACCTTCAAAGGTTTTGGCCATGGTAAGCCAGTAATCCCAGTTTTGAGGCTCCAGCTTAAGTGCTTCTGTAATCTTATCTGTAGCTCCTTTAAAGTTACCTTTTTCTGTTTCTTCCTGACCGACATATATATAAGATTGTGCCAGAAAAGGTAACACACTTTTCCATTGAAGGAATACTGTGATAAGAAGTAAGCAAAATATCAGTAAACGTTTTATGGCAGCAATTTTTTTCAGTGAATAAATCTTTTTATCACTATTATTTTTTATCTGTTCTGCAAGGATTATACCCAGGAAGAACCAGAAAAACATCTGTGATGATATTTCGCTGAATACAGTATTCAGATTTATTATATAAGCTATAAGACACAGGAGTGAACCGGTTATAACAGTTTTACTTTCACCTGACAGGTCAGGTAATTTTCTGAACCCTCCTGTTATTATCATTCCTGTGAAAATCACAAAAGAGATCAGTCCCGGAATACCTGTAGATATGGCAATATCAAGAAATTCATTGTGAGAATTTTCTGCATAGGCAAGTCTGTTCCGGTTTACAGGAGGTTCGTTTTCTCTATATTTCAGATAATAATATGTATAGCTATCAAATCCTGTTCCGCCGGGATGGTCTATTAACATTTTTATTGCAGTTTTCCAGAGAAATATTCTCACCGTTATAGGCTCTATCTGGGTAAATTTCTTTATTTCCGGCATGATGGTTTCTCTGTATAAAATTCCGACAGACATTAAAGGAATTATTATGATCAGGATATATATTAAAATTTTTTTTATTTTAACTTTGAATATTAATAACCAGAAAGGCAGAGACAGTAAAAGGGCCAGAATAGAACCACGACAATAGGTAAAGTAAAGGCAGATTAAAATTAATATTGAAGACAGAAAATAAAGAATTTTTTCTGCCATATGACGTGAATATATTCCGTACACTACAGGGAGGGGCCATGCTATATTAAGAAACAGTCCAAGAAGATTTGAATTGCCTATAGTGGAAATACTTTCGAAATTTGATGATTTTTGAATCCATTCATACCGGTCCAGGCCGAAGTGCTGACATATACCGTAAACAGATATAATAGAAAATACTATAATTGCTGTTCTCATATGATATGTTACAGGTTCAGATAGATAATAATTTACTATGATAGAGAAAAATATTATCATACATACTATATTCACGTAACCTGTAAATGCTACGAAATTCATGCCTGTAGCAAATGTATAAGAGTAAGACAGGGATGCACATAAGATAAATACTATGACAGGTACAGTGATTTTAATATTATAAATTACTATTT
>CALARM010000068.1 GCA_937888925.1 uncultured Synergistia bacterium
GGCTTGATGCAGAAGAACTCTGGCAGATGGAAGATCTTGCTTCAAGAGTGGAAGACGCCAGGTCAAGAATAATGAGAGCCATAAAGGATATGCAGAATCAGGGTTATATAGCAATCAAGGATATAAAAGATTCACTTCCAAAAAAAAAAGACGATGAAGAAGAAGTAAAATAATCCAGTGACTGAACATTTCTTCATTCACATAGTAAACATAGTGACGCCTGTGGCGTGACATAATAAATTCTTATGTAAATCTTTATATTTCTTCTCCCAGGAAGAAAGGAGTATTCCCGTATATGTTGAGGAATTTTTTAATATTTTTATCTGATAATAAGCCTATCAGAAAAATGGTTACTTGTTTTCAAATTTCAAAGGATATGGCTTCCAGATTCGTTGCAGGGGAAACACTTGAAGAGGCAATACCAAGAGTTAAAGAGTTAAATAATATGGGCATGACTGCCACAATGGATCATCTAGGGGAACATGTGAAAGACAGAGCAGAGGCTGAAGCATCTGCAAATTCTTATCTTCACTTACTTGATACCATAAAAAAAGAAAACCTGAGAGCCCACGTATCTGTAAAACTTACTATGATGGGACTTGCCATAGACAGAAATTTCTGTATGGAAAATGTAGAGAGAATAATTAAACAGGCAAGAGAATATGAAATTTTTGTTCGTATAGATATGGAAGGTTCTGACTGTACACAGCCGACACTGGATGTATTTTATGCCCTCAGAGAAAAATATGAAAATGTAGGAATAGTTATACAGAGCTATCTTCACAGAACAGAAGATGATATTAAAGAACTTATAAAAAAGAAAGCTTTTGTAAGACTATGTAAAGGCGCCTATAAAGAACCGCTATCTATAGCTTTCCAGAACAAAAAAGATGTGGAAGGAAATTATTTGAAACTCATGGAAATGGTTATGGCCCCGGAAGTTCTTGCCACAGGTTATTACCCTGCCATAGCCACACATGACGTAAAAATGATAATAGGTACTAAAAGATATGTGAAAGAGAAAAAAATCAGACCTGATCAGTTTGAATTCCAGATGTTATATGGAGTAAGAAGGGATTTACAGAAAATACTGGTCAGAGAAGGTTATAATATGAGAATTTATGTACCCTATGGCACAGAATGGTATCCATATTATCTGAGAAGACTTGCAGAAAAAACTGATAATATAACATTTATATTGAGAAATCTTATGCTTGATTAATTACTGAGGTAAACTATGGAAGAACTTAACGCCCTGCAGGCGGGTTGTTTAAAGTTGATGGTTGAAGGTTGAGAGTTGAAATCAAACCTGAACTTTAAACTCTCAACCATATAATAGTTTAACCGGAATGAAAATTCCTATACCTTTAAAGTATTACCATCTGTTTACTCAGAAACGTCACGTTTGAACCGGGAAAGTTTACTGTAGAACGTAATGGATAAAACTATTCCGCAGATGCTTATAAAGGGCCAGTAATATTTAAAATCCAGAAAGGTATATTTAATTGCAGAAAAACATATGAATACTGATATAGACAGACAGATGAACAGGATACTGTAATATATTTCCCATATGGATTTTGTTAAATTTACAAGATGTATATAAATTATACCCCTCTCTTCTGAAGGGGTATAATTTATTTTTAATACCCCTTTTTCTTGATCGGGAATCTGAAAACCTTTAAAATAAAGCCATGCAGTTACAGGAATACTGAAAACTATTGACCAGAGCACATCTCCGGGATAATGAGCACCGAACATAACACGACCTGCTCCCATAGCTATACCATATGAAATTGAAAGAAGAAACATCGGTATAATAAAGAATGGTTTTTTTGTTCTGAGAGAAATAAAAGCAAGGGTAAGTAAAAACATAGCCGAAAAAGTATGACCTGAAGGAAAAGAGCCATGATTTAGAGCTTCATCAGCATTATAAGGACCAAAGGTAAGCATATGAGTGAATATTTCTTTGCCTTCCATAACATGATATGGCCTGGCTCTGCCAAAAAAACCTCTCAACAGACGGGATAAATTAAGTGTTTCTATAAGAGCGACGCCAAGCATAAAACCCGTGTATTTCCGGGTAAAAAAAAGTCTTTCCTGAAATCGTCTGTTAAAAGACAAAATATATAAAAAAAGCGCCATACCAATGGCTATATTTGAAAAATCCTGTCCGCCGAAGCCCTCTCCGTCAAAGATTGTTCTGTTCATAAAAATTCCGTAAAAAGGTTTTGTTTTCTGTTCAACCCAGTATTTTGCTATACTATAATCTCTATCCCAGAAATATACAGAGAAGTAAACGGCAATAAAAAGATAAGAGATAACTATCATTATTAAAGAAATTTTCTGTTTATTAATATGCATGTTTATTCTTTGAACATCAGGTCTGATGCAACCGCTCCCACCGACAGATAATAACGGAATATGGTATAGGAGTCAAGTATTACCCTGACAGCCATAACCGGGTAGTCACAAGGAAGTATAATAAATTATTTAGATAAACTGCCTCTACTTAATTTTCATCTAAAGCTTTATTTTATTCCATTAAAAATGAAATTTTCTATATATTTAAATTATACCAGAAAATTCTCTTTATATTAAGAATTTCCTTAATTATTTTTTGTTTCAGAAGAATATTCACATATTTTTCTGAGAAAGATAAAAATATGCGAGTAATTTTAAAATAATTATTGACAATTATAAATATTTCGTGGTAACATCAAAAAATATATAGACATAAGAGAATAATATTATAAAGGGAGGAGATATTTATGCCCCGACAGATAGGAGACATCAAGCTCTATAACTTAACGGAACTTTCCGAAGCTCTTCAGGTTACTCCCACTTCTTTAAGAACCTATATTCATCATGGAAAACTTAAAGGCAGAAAAGTTGGGAATAAATGGTATGTAACAGAGGACAACCTGAAAGATTTCTTAAATGGTATGACCTATAGTGGCGATAAAGAAAATAATAACGGTAATTAAGGATTTTTTGGTATTTTTTGTTTTCTATGCATTTATAATCTATCAACTAAAAGTTGATAAATTTTAATTAAAGGAGAGATATTATGTACAGAACCATAGGAGAGTTCATGGAGTATGTAAAGGCAAAGAATCCTGCCCAGCCGGAATTTCATCAGGCAGTTCACGAGGTAGTTCAGTCTATATGGCCCGTTCTTGAAGCAAGGCCTCACTACAAAGAAGCAAATATTCTTGAACGTATTGTTGAACCGGAAAGACAGATTATCTTTCGTGTCCCCTGGGTAGATGACAGAGGAAATGTCAGAGTAAACAGAGGTTTTCGTATTGAATTTAACAGTGCCATCGGCCCATATAAAGGTGGACTTCGTTTTCACCCCAGTGTAAATCTCGGAATACTGAAATTTCTCGGCTTTGAACAGATATTTAAAAACAGTCTTACAACCCTTCCTATGGGCGGAGGTAAGGGAGGATCAGATTTTGATCCAAAAGGCAAAAGTGATATGGAAGTCATGAAATTCTGCCAGTCCTTCATGAATGAACTATGGCGTCATATAGGTGCCAATACGGATGTACCTGCAGGTGACATAGGTGTTGGCGGACGTGAAATAGGTTTTCTCTACGGACAGTATAAGAAACTTAACAACACTGTTGACGGAACATTTACAGGTAAAGGTCTTAACTGGGGCGGAAGTCTGATAAGACCTGAAGCAACAGGTTACGGCTGTGTTTACTTTGCAGAGGAAATGCTTAAAACCCGCGGTGAGAGCTTTACCGGTAAAAAAGTAGCTATTTCAGGTTCAGGAAATGTTGCCCAGTATGCCGTACAAAAATGTCTCCAACTAGGTGCCATACCTGTCACATTATCGGATTCAAGCGGATGGATCTATGATAAAGAAGGTATAAATTTAGAGAAACTGGCCTATGTTCTTGATTTAAAGAACCACCGAAGAGGACGTATAAAGGAATATTCGGAGAAATTTAAAGGTGTGGAATATAATGAAAGCGGAAATGTATGGCACGTGCCATGTGAAGTAGCCCTTCCCTGTGCCACTCAGAATGAAGTAGACGGAGAAGATGCAAAGACCCTTATTAACAATGGCTGCTACTGTGTGTCAGAAGGTGCAAATATGCCTACAACACCTGATGGAGTAGAAGTATTTATTCATAATAAAACCCTTTATGGCCCCGGTAAAGCTGCAAATGCAGGCGGCGTAGCAGTTTCAGGTCTTGAAATGTGTCAGAACTCTATGAGACTGAAATGGAGCCGTGAAGAAGTAGATGCGAAGCTTCAGGGTATAATGAAATCCATTCATGAGACATGCTGGAATACAGCTCAGGAATTCGGCACTCCGGGGAATTATGTAAACGGAGCAAATATAGGCGGCTTCATTAAAGTTGCCGATGCAATGGTAGATCTCGGAGTAATTTAAATATTTTATTTATAAAAAACAGAGGCATTTCGTGCCTCTGTTTTTTATTTATTTGTAAGTGCAGATGTTACACATCGAAATCCTATATCATTATCATAATTGTCAGGACTGTAATTACCGCGGAAAGTAATTCTGCAGTAATAATAATTATCATCCCAGCTACCACCGCGTAAAATCTTTGTAACACCTGAGAATGGACCGTGAGGATTTTTTACCGGCTCTTCCATTACAGTGTAATATCCGTACCAGT
>CALARM010000069.1 GCA_937888925.1 uncultured Synergistia bacterium
TAACACAGTGTTAGAATTATTTGCAATAATATTTAGAAAATAATATAGTGAGTAGTGAGTGTTTCTTCAACTCACTACTCACCTATTATATATGGTTCGAAAACTATTTTACTTGAATAACAGTGCTCCCAGACTACTGCCACTGACGGTAAAAGTACCGGTTCCACCGGGTTTCATATAATTTACACCCCATGGTTTGAGACTGGCGCTTGATAAAGATTTAGTCTGAATACCGGGAAGACTCTGTCCGTCATAATATTTATTCCCGAAAGTACCTTCCATGTCTATACTGGAATAACGGAAAGCCGTGTCACCTGTCGTACCATCGATTTGATTGGCTATTACCCAGTTTTTATAAAGAGTTTCAAAACTTATTCCCAGGACATTTGCAATATTACTCATACCGGTATTACTGCTGCCTGAAACAATCTGTTTTACTTTATCAGAACCATACTGATCATTTATATAACACATAAATAGGAATGAAATACCGTAACCTGTTTTATTATAGTACCATTCGATAATGGAATAATTGATTGGATTTATTTCAAAAATTTTAACAACATTATAGGCGTACTGGCTCCCGTTCGGGAGTCCGTATCCTGCATACATCTCTGCTATCATAGAACATCCCTCGTTAAAGGTAGTGTTCTCATCGCCACCTTTATAATTGAAATTAACCATATGCTGGAATTCATGAGGGAGAGTGGCAAAAAATTCAAATTTATCATCTGACGTGCCTGCTACAAGAAAGGCAGAATTCAAATAAATAATATCCTTATAGTTGCTGTAAAGCCCCGGGTATTGATCCCTGCTGTAGAAATATCCGTAAGTGCCGCTCGGATTTGTTTCCCCTCCGCTATTCAATGCAGGGGAAAGAAGTATATAAATATGGTCGTCTCCGTCTACATCGGTAGGCTCACCGAAATGACTGAGCACTGACGGATAGCTTGTTCCGTCCCATTCATTTGCAACCTGCTGGGCCTGAGTGGTACTTGTAGAAGAAGTGTTATCTACGTAGACATAACAGTATTCACCTATCGCCTTAAGAGTAGCTGTTATCTGGACATCATTATCATCTGCATCTACAACCCAGAAATCTTCTTCCTGTCCGAGATAATCACTGGACTGAATGGATTTTTTCTCTGCACGTTTCGGGGAACCGTATTTTTTATAGAGTTCTTTCGTATCTCTTCTTATACGTTCATACAGTTTCTCGGACTGTTCTCCACCTCTGTAATAAATATTTTCGTAAGAAGCTGAAGGCAGTGAAGCTATAGCTATATCACTGTTCAATGTATAGGCATATTCACTGTTAGATTTATTATAGACTGCAACTACATTGGACGAAGATACACCTGTCCCGGCTTGCCCTCCGGAAAAAGTCAATTCTGTCACACTTAACGGTAATCCGGTTGGGACAGATGTACCGGTCGGTGTGGGAGTAAAGGTAGGTACAGTGGTAGGGGTAATGGTTACCACCGGAGTAACAGTACTGTCACTGCCACAACCTGCTATGACAGCTAACAGAGAAAGAGCAATCAAAAAAATCGAGAGCAATTTTTTAAAATACACTTATATTCCACCTTTCTAAAAAAAATAGATGCAGGACTTTATTCTTCAAATGATCTTCTTCTCCTTTAAACTCAGAAATTTACCTTCTCCTATTATTATATGATCAATAACCTCTATATTCATTATTTTTCCTGCTTCTATAATCGTTTTTGTTATTTCTATATCCTGGGCACTGGGAATTATATTTCCGCTCGGATGATTATGGACAAGTATTACGCTTGAAGCCATTTCCTGTATGGCAGCATAAAATACCTCTCTGGGATGTACGAGACTCGCATCAAGTATTCCGCTGGAAATTGTCTCTATTTTTATCAATCTGTTTTTGGTATCAAGAAGCAAAACTTTAAATACCTCTTTTTTATAATATCTCATTTCATTCATAAGAAGGCGTGCTACATCAGAAGGTGTGTGAATAGAAGGTTTTTCAACGTCAGAATAGGAAGCGATTCTTTTTCCCAGCTCGAAAGAAGCCATAAGTTGTGCCGCTCTTGCACGGCCAATGCCGTAAATACCACTGGAAAGTTCCCGAAGAGTTGCCCCGGCAATACGGCTTAAATTGCCGGAAAATTTATTCAATAAAT
>CALARM010000070.1 GCA_937888925.1 uncultured Synergistia bacterium
AACAACAGATAATCGTATGAAACCTGATCTGGTAGCTCTTGGAGGAATTTATTGTACTTCCATTAATTCTGTATTCTCCGGCACCTCTTCCTCTGCTCCGCAGGTAGCAGGAGCAATAGCTCTATTATTAAGTAAAAACCATGGACTTTCTCCGGACAGGTTAAAAGATATTCTAAAAAAAACTGCTCATGACCTGGGGCCTCCGGGAGAAGACCCCGTATTTGGTGCGGGACTTCTGAATATATATAAAGCTATGCTTGTCATTTAAGATAGTGTTTTTTTATGACAGGTAGTTTCATTTTTAGTGGAAATTATACCTGATTTCATAAATTTATATGAGAATCGTAACGCGTGACGGGAGGAACAGATTCTCATACTTCGTTGTAACCGAACCGGTCATGGCTGTTAGTGAATAGTGATTAAAATAACATTTTTTTCACTTTTCACTCTTCACTCTTAATATTCTATGGCAGATTTCTTTTTCCATCGTATGTAAAATCACCTGTTATTTTTTAACGCACTCTTGAAATAATATGTAGTTTTTTGCATAAAACTATTCCTGAGAAATTTTCATTTGCAAAAAAATATGCTATAATCTTAATGTCATAATTTATTTAAATATTTTATTTTTCCATTAGAAAAGGATATATGAAATGTTTTACAACAGACAGAGAAATGATGGTATATTATTATATTATAAACCAGGCTGCTTTATTTCCAGGAGGGCAAGGGATTTTCTTATTAAAAAAGGGCTTACTTTTAAGGAACGTAATTTAGAAAAACACCCTCTGAAAGAAGATGAATTACGGAGACTTATGCTCGGTCATTCGGCAGAAGAGTTTATATTGAAAACATGTAAGAAATATAAAGAACTTAACCTGGAACATGAATATCTTACAGGGGAAGAAATGTTAAAGCTTATAGCTAAAGAACCTTCGCTGTTAAAAAGACCCATTATATTAAAAGGAGACGAGATTATAATAGGTTATTGTAGAAAAAGAGTTGAATCATATCTGACAGGTTAATAAATCATGTAAGTGATTGGCTATCAGCTAAAAAATCGTGACTTATCAGTCAGAAAAATAGAATTTTTTAGTGTCCGTAACCTTGAATACTATTTGGCTGAAGGTTTATAAAATAATTACATGTAAAGTTTTAAAAAATTGTCTGGCAGAATACAGGATAAATACTCGGAAGTCAGAATAAAAATATATCCTGAGTGTTTTTATCGATAAATCTTGCAACGGTTAAAATAAAATTTTTTAATGGTCAGTATTGCAGGTAACACTGACAGTACAAAGTCCAATCAATAGGAAGATTCATTTTTTAACGGTTACCGGTATCGGGTTAGAAAAAATCTGAAATCTTATTTATCGTGACGGGTAACGCGTAACGCGTGACGGGAGCAAAAACGTTATGTATGCATATGATACGTAATTTTTTCGGATACCTTTTTAACTGTAGCGGTACTTAGATACATGATTTAAAAAATGGATATTATTATATCCTTATGAGATGTTCGGAATGTAATACAAAAGTTTTTCTTGAAGACTCTAAATGTCCTTCCTGTGGTGTGAAAATTAAATGTAAAATTTATAGAAATAGTCCGAAATTTATTATTTCCATAATAGTACCTATTATTATTATTCCGTCAGTAGGAATATGGTTTATAATGGGAGTGAATATTTTTTACTGGATTATAGTTTTATTAATAACAGGTTTAACTACAGGATGGGGTATTCTGTCATATTTAATGAAATTTACCGTTGATGATACATGTATAACCTGTTACAGGCCTTTTAAAAAAACTGTCAGTATTAACTGGGAAGACGTAGATGAATTTACTGTATATAAAGAAAATGAAAGAAAAAGTATATTTCCCAGGAAGATTTACACAATTAAGTCCAAAAAAATAGATAAATCTATAGCTTTTTCTGAAATGAAACATTCTATGGAAGGTTATTCCCGCTTTATGGCTACTATAGTAGCAAAAACAAAAAAATATCCTGCAGGTTAATAAAGAGTTTATATGAGAAGCGTAACGGGAGGAACACATTTTCATACTTCGTTGTGACCGAACAGATCATGGTTGTTTATATGAGAAGAGTGAAGGGATGATAAGTTCTCATTCTTCGTTGTGACCACTCGACCATGGCAATTATAACTATTATATATATGTCAATTTTTTGAAATTTTTTCAGAAATTATGTATGTGGTTTTATATCTACCTTTACAAGGCCGTGATGAACTGCTATCATACCTGCCTGAAATCTGTCCGTTACGTTTAGTTTATCCATAATTCTGCTTATATGGGTTTTCACTGTTTTTATGCTTATAAGAAGTTTTTGTGATATTTGATCATTACTCATGCCTGTTCCGAGTAATTTCAGTATTTCTATTTCTCTTTTTGTTAACGATGCAAGTTCTTCAGATTTAGTAAGTACTTTACTTTCTTCTGCTTTTTCAGAAAGTCTTGTAAATTCTTCGAGTAATTTCGTGGCAATTTTTGGTTCTATCGGGGAATCACCTTTATAAGCCAGCCTGATAGCTTTGGTAATCTCATCAGGTTCTACATTTTTCAACAAATATCCGGAAGCTCCTACTTTGAATGAATCTACAACATAATGATCATCATCATAGGCAGAGAGCATAATGATCTTTATATCAGGTTTTAATTTTAAAATCTCTTTTGTCAGTTTTATGCCGTTTTCTTTTGCAAGTTTTATATCCATTAAAATAACATCAATAGATGTGCTGAGAACCAGTTTGAGAGTATGACTGGCATCCTGGGCTTCTCCTACTACATCCATGTCTTCCTGACGGGATATAACACTTTTTAAGAGTTTGCAGAATAGAACCTGATCATCGACTATAAGTATTTTTATTTTATTCATAAATGGTGAGATGTGAGACGTGAGATGTAATAGATTGTTTGTTCACGTCTCACTTTTTCACTCCTCATTGCAGGGAATATATTTTTCCATCTACAGAACCTACGTATAA
>CALARM010000071.1 GCA_937888925.1 uncultured Synergistia bacterium
TTGTTATAGTAAGTTCTTACTGCAGCCCTGAAGATGCACAGATGACTTTTAAAGCTCTGGAAGCAGGTGCCGTAGGCATACTGGAAAAACCTTCCATAGGACATCAAAATTTTGAAGAAATGAAGAAGAATTTCATTCATACATTAAAACTGATGTCGGAAATAAAAGTTGTAAAAAGATGGACAGATGCGCGAAGAGAAAAGATAATACCGGTTAACAGACCATTAAAAATTATTCAGGTAAAGGCTGTCGCCATAGGTGCTTCCATAGGCGGCCCCTTTGCACTGCGTACTTTATTATCAGGTCTTTCTCCAGATATTAATGTTCCCCTGTTGATCGTTCAACATATTACAAGAGGATTTATAGAAGGTATGGTGGAATGGTTGAAATCCGGTATAAAGCTTCCTCTTCATCTTGCGTCACATGGTATAAAAGCTGAAGGAGGACACATATATTTTGCTCCTGATGATTTTCATATGGAATTCGGAAAAAGTGGATCTATTATATTAAGAAAAGAAGTGACCGGTAATTGCATATGTCCGTCCGTTTCATCTCTTTTCAGGTCTGTAGCAGATGTTTACGGTTCTAATGCCATAGGCGTAATTTTAACAGGTATGGGTACAGACGGAGCGGCAGAATTAAAGCTGATGAGAGATAAAGGGGCTGTTACCATAGCACAGGATGCGCAAAGTTCTGTCGTTCATGGCATGCCGGGAGAAGCCATAAGGCTCGGAGGTGCAACACATATTCTTCCTCCCGGAGACATTGCGCCCCTTATAATGAAATTACTGAAATGCTGAATTGAAAGGAATGTTGACATTGAATAATAATTTACCTGAAAGTTATAGATATTACGTTCTGGAAAACGGTCTGAAGGTCATATCTATAATAAACAGAAATTTTCCTGTTGTGATTGTATCTGTTCATGCAAATACCGGCTATTGCTGGGAACCTGACGAACTGGTAGGAATAAGTCATGTAGTGGAACATAATTTGATGCATGCTTCTGAAAAAAGAACAGAAAAAGAAATTTTTTCCATAGACAGAAGAATGGCCGGAGCCATGTATGATGCAGGCACAAGCTATGATTATACGGAATATCTTCTTACAGTGCCTTCTCAAAACCTTTCCATGGCGATGGATATACTCTGTGACGGCTTCGGCAAACCTGTGTTTCATCCCGAAGTATTTAAAAGTGAAATGGGTGCTATAAAACAGGAAAGTAAACGTAAAATGGATATGCCTCAGGCCATGCTCAGAGAAAAACTTTATTCCGTTGCCTACAGGCTTAACCGCAGAAAAAGATGGAGACTCGGGCCGGAAGAAATTCTCAATAAGCTTACTCCTGAGGATTTAGATAAATATTTTTTTGAAAGATATGTGCCGAAGAATTATGTCCTGGTAGTGGCAGGCGATATCGATCATGAAACAGTGGAACGTGAAGTGAGACAGACTTTTGCTCCTCTCCCTGACAGAGAGTTGTCAGGCACTTATTCCCCGGCAGAACCGCCGCAGAATGAAGTAAGATATATGGAAATGAGGCGTCAGGTGGGACAGGTTTACTGGATGTGCGGTTTTCATTCCCCGAAATATCTTCAGGAAGAAAACGGGGCAATGGAACTTCTTGCCATAATCCTGGGACAGGGATTTAATTCCAGACTTAATCTGAAGGTAAGGGAAGAAAAAGGCCTTGTAGATGAAATAATTGCCAGTGCCTCTGATTTCGATGAAAATACTATGTTTAATATATTCATGAAAACCGATACGAAACGGTTAAAAGATGCGGAAAAAGCAGTCATGTCAGAAATTTTTGCTCTTGCATCCCGTCCCGTTACACAGCCGGAACTGCTTAGAGCCAGAAGTATTATACAGAATAACATATTATTCCTTCATGATGATATAAGACAGGAAGTGGGCTTCAAGAGCATTGTAGAAACAAGAACCGGTTCTTTCCTTAACTGTGATAAATATCTTAACGACATACTTGCCCTTAATTCAGAGGAAATACTGAAAAGGGCAAAGGAATATCTCAGACCTGACAATATATCCGTATGCACTATTATTCCTGAAAAGGATTCTTTTGAGAAAAGAAATTCTGAAGATTTAATACCAACAATTAAAGAGGCTCTTCAGATTGCAGAAGAAACAACATATCAATCAGATGAGCAGGTACTTCTGGAAGGAAAAAGTTTAACTCTTTTATTTCCTGAAGGGAAGCCTCTTGATAAAATAAAGGAATTCAATCTCTCTAACGGCCCGGAAATATTACTCCTTGAAAACTCGCGTATTCCCATATTTACTGCAGCATTGCTGTTAAGAGGAGGAAAATCTCAGGAAGATATACAAAATTGCGGTATAACATCACTTATGCAGTCTGCAATGCTGAAAGGATCCCATGATTTTACCGGGAGAGAACTGCTCGGGAAACTGGAGACACTGGGCGTATCTGTGAGACCTGTCATAAAGAATGATTATTTCGGTTTTATACTGAAAGGCACTTCGTGGAATTTCAGGACATCTTTCGAAATACTCAGGGAAATATTACTTCATCCTTCATTCCCTTCAGAAGAAATAGAAATTGAAAAAAGAAAGATTCTTGCCAGGATAAGGGGAATAGAAGACAGTCCCAGAGAGCAATGTCTGTCTTTATTTTCACAGGAAGTGTTCAGAGGACATCCATACGGATTACCGCCTGAAGGCATGGAAGAAGTAATAAAACAACTTCAAAGACAGGATCTAGTTAAATGGCATGATCTGATGGTTAAAGGTTCAAATCTTATAGCAGCTTTCGGAGGAGATCTTACGGAAGACAAGATAATGAAGGAAATGAACTTTATTGAGAGACTGCCTGCGGGGCAGAAGGCCATTACACCTGATTATGTCATTAAAACTCTTCATAACCATGTAGAAAATATTGTTGCAAAGAAACGAAGCCAGACATCTACAGCCATAGGATATGCCACTGTTCCGTCAGGTCATGATGATTATCCTGTGTTACAGGTCATAAGGGGACTTACAACAGGTGACGGAGGAAGGTTCTGGAATGAAATAAGAGGCAAGAGAGGACTTGCCTATGTGATACATACATACAATCATTTTTACGGTAAAGGCGGCACTTTTATGTCCTATGCTGCCACATCGCCCGATACTGCTGCTCTTACGGAAGAGCTTCTTGTGAAAGAATTTAAAAAGCTCTATGAAAAACCGCCTTCGAAAGAAGAATTGACTCAGGGGAAAAACTATATTACAGGTCTTTATCTGGCAGGAGAAAAGACAACCCTTGCAAGGACTGCTGCCCTGGCAGAAGCGGCATGTTACGGAGTAAATAAGGATTATGTTCTTCAATATGTAGATAATATAAAGAAAGTCACTGCCGAAAAAGTAGTGGAATCGGCAGAGAAATATTTTATTCCCGGAGCATATTATAAAGCACAGGTGAAAGGAGAGAGTAATCAGTGAACAGTAATCAGTAACCAGTGATCAGTATGTATCAATTACCGGTCACCGGTCACTGGTCACTGGTCACTGGTCACTGGTCACTGATAATGATGGATACAGTCAGTTGTCGTGAATGCGGAAGGAAAATAAAATACGGGAAGAAAAGCTGTTTTTACTGCGGTGCAAGTCTGGAAGGACTTGTGCCGGAATTGAAATGCAAAGAATGTAATACTGTTAACCCCGATATAAATAAATTTTGTATGGAGTGCGGCGGCCCGTTGCTTGAAGGAGAACAGCCTCTTAATATACTGGCCAATATTCCGCCCCCTGCAAGAAATATAGATATAGACGAAGCGGGTATAAGGGTTATCATATTTGCAGATGAAGTTATGAGAATGGAAAAAGGTTATCCTCCTCAGATTTTTCAACTATCATGGGATTCTATAAGAGAGGTAAATGTGTACAGAGTTGAAGAAACAGAAAGTAAAACAGTAGAAAGGCAGGTCGGTGCCGGGGAAAAATTTGCTAAAAATG
>CALARM010000072.1 GCA_937888925.1 uncultured Synergistia bacterium
TTTATCAGTTAGTTTTAGAACTTCATGGAGCCTTAGACCGGAATAAAAAGCAATCTTCATAGCCAGATTTAATTCTTCCCCTTTAGGAGTATCAGGTAAGTGAAAAAGTATCTTTGTAAAATCCTCTTCTGAAATAAGCTTCCTCTGAATATATTCAAGATTTCTGCTGTCTCCTCTCTTCTGCCATTTGGGGATATCAATATAAGCTATGCCATGATCTCTGAGTTTTTTTGCCACAGACTTTGCCTGAAGATATCTGCTTTTGGATTTCACAGGTAAATTGCCCTCAATTAATCCTCTTGCTATTTTAATATATTCAAACTTAGTTTTATCTGAAAGAGAATAGCCCATAATTGCCTCGAATCTCTTCAATTTCTCCTCCAGTCCATTATCAATATTTCCCTTTACTTTAGCCATTTCCATCACCACCTCATATATATTATACCACTAATTAACCATTAGTGATACATTTTATAAAAAATAATCTTCAGAATTAGCTAAAAAGTTTTTTACATAAAAACTTTGTAAATTCTCCGAAAACTATTACAGTAAAAGCAAAAGCCATTACTATAAACCATTGAGAAAATTCAAGAGGTTTTGTTTCAAATGCTTTATTAAATAGATGAACATAAAGAACTATAAAAGTAAGTCCCAGTGACAGACCTGTACTTGCTATTAGCCATTTATTGCCTGTGAGGCCTGTATGAAAAATAGATTCTCTGAGAGATTTACAATTAAAACCATTAAAAAGACGTGATATAATCAAAGTAACAAAAAATATTGATCTGGCATGTCCTTCATCTATATCAGGTAAAGCTCTTGAATAACAATAAACCCCGGTCGTAACTAAAGATATCCATACCCCAAGAGCTCCTATGTAAAAAAAAGAACTTTTATTTAAAATACCTTCTTTCAAATTCCTGGGAGGTCTTTCCATAATTCCATGTTCGGGAGGTTCCACACCAAGAGCAATAGCCACAAGGCCATCCATAATAAAATTAATAAATAATATCTGCACTGCCACAAGAAGAAAATCCCTGAATAAAATAATAGAAATTATCATGGCAAATACTGTTCCCATATTACCACTGAGTAAAAAAACCAGATATTTCCGTATATTTTCAAATATACTTCTTCCTTCCTCCACAGCAGAAACAATAGAAGCAAAATTATCATCTGTAAGGATCATATCAGATGCTTCTTTACTTACATCTGTTCCTGTAATACCCATAGCAACACCGATATCTGCTCTTTTCAGTGCAGGTACATCATTTACTCCGTCTCCTGTCATAGCAACAACATATCCTTTATTCATAAAAGCATTTACAATACGAAGTTTATGATAAGGAGAAATTCTGGCATAAACCTGTGTATATTCGATATTTTTATAAAATTCTTCATCTGAAAGTTTATCAAGTTCAGTACCTGTAATTACCCTGTCATTTTTTATAAGTTCCAGTTCTTTTGCTATAGCAACAGCAGTTAATTTATGCTCCCCTGTTATCATTACCGGCTTTATACCTGCTTTTTCACAGATTTTTATTGATTCCCTTACTTCCGTTCTTGGAGGATCTATCATGCCCGCAAGCCCTGAAAATATCATATTCTTCTGTGAATTTTCAAGAGTATCTTCATCTGAAATCTTTTTGAAGGCAAAAGCCAGAACTCTCAATGCATCTTCGCCGAATATTCTGCCTGTATTTAAAATTTCTTCTCTATCATTTTCTTCCAACATTACTATTGCACCATTTTTATACATAAAATTACATCCATTTATAATAATCTCCGGTGCCCCTTTACTATAAGCATATGTCCCGTCAGAAGAATTATGAATTGTTGTCATAAGTTTTGTCTCTGACGAAAAAGGTATTTCTCTTCTTCGAGGAATTTTTTTTCTTATTTCTTCATAGTTTAAACCTGCTTTCAATGCCATTACAATCAGTGAACCTTCCGTAGGGTCTCCTATTATCTCCCATTTTTTTTCTTTCTGTTTAAGGAATGCATCATTGCATAAAACTCCAATTTCAAACATTTTTTTCATGTCTGCATCTGGATTGATCCTGTTATCGTGTATAAAAAACTCTCCAGTCGGATTATAACCTGTTCCACTGACATTTATTACGTTTCCGCCGGAATAAATTTTCCTCACAGTCATAACATTCTGTGTGAGAGTTCCTGTTTTATCACTGCATATTACTGTAGTAGCACCAAGAGTTTCAACAGAAGGAAGGGATCTTATAAGAGCTTTTTTCTTTACAAGTCTCCTCACACCAAGAGCAAGGCTTATAGTAACGACAGCAGGAAGAGCTTCAGGAATAATCGCTACAGCAAGAGCAACTCCCCATATAAACATTTTCTCTATATCTTTTCCCGTTATAACACCGCAGACAGCAATAATACCGGCGAGAACCAGAGAAAATATACCAAGATGTGTGCCAAGCTGATCCAGATTATATTGGAGAGGAGTTTTTCTGGTTCCGTTAGATTGAATAAGACCTGCAATTTTTCCGAATTCTGTTTTCATACCTGTTGCAACTACAACGGCTTTACCTCTTCCGTAACTGACACCTGTGCCGGTATAAATCATATTTTTCCTGTCTCCCAGAAATATATCTTTCCCTGCAACAGGGTCAACACATTTTTCTACAGGAATAGATTCTCCTGTAAGCGATGATTCATTTACTTTAAGGTTTATTACTTCTATAAGCCTTGCATCGGCCGGTATTATATCGCCGTATTTAATCAAGCATATATCTCCTGGAACCAGCTCTCTTGAAGGGATAACATATTCATGCCCTCTTCTTAATACAGTTGCATTATTGGCAGCCATTTTTTTTAGTTTTTCAATAGCTTTTCCTGCCTGATATTCCTGAATAAATCCCAGAAAACCTGCAAGAATTATTATTACAATGATAGTAATTGCCTCTACCAGTTCCCCTCTGACACCGGAAATAAGTGCTGCTACAGCCAGTATAATAATTAAAAAATTTTGAAACTGTTCCAGAAGCAATATAAAGGCAGATTTGGATTTTTTCTCTTCCAGTTCATTTGATCCAAATTCCTTGAGACGGCTTTTAGCTTCTTTTGCAGAAAGGCCATTTATACCGGTACCCAATAGATATAAAATATTTTCAACTGTTTCGCAATGCCAGTCATGTAATACCTGCTTATTTACGTTTATTTTACTCTTATTATTTGACATTATCCTGTTCCTTTGAGCCATATAATTATTATACTAACTCATCAAAATTAACAAAGAAGCGATTTAATAGCCGAATATTCAACGTTAATTTTTATTCTTATCCTTTCTTTTCTGAAAAAAACATGTAAGAATTAAAAATATTATAAACAAACAGGAAAGAACAGTAAAATGTTTTTGAATATTTATATCAAAGGTTTCCTTCAGTAAATCCTTCATATGTCTCGGAAGTATATCTTTCAGATTTACAAGGCAACCGAGTAGACCTACTGACCATCTGCTCACTATAAAATTGGATATAAATTTGCTGACTTTATCCATATTTTTAAAAGGTATTATGGCACCTGAAAATATAAGCTGCGGTATTAAAAGCATGGGAACGATACTGGTTGCCTTGTCTACAGTGGAAACTACAGAAGAAACCAGAAGACCCATACCCACTCCCGTAAGAGATGTAAGAAAAATGCAGCAGTACATATCTGCATAAAAAACAGGATTTCCATTATCGGGAAATTTGACCCCCATTACAACTATACCGAGAAGTATGGCACATTGTATAAGACATATAATGGATAAAATCACAAACTTGGATAATACATATGGTATTACCTGGAGATTTATCATCCTTTCCCTTTCATAAATAACATGTTTTTTTATAATTTCCCTTGCAGCATTTGATGTGCCGAACCAGACAGAAATACAGACTAAAAAAAATATAAGTGTAAGAGCAGCGTTTCCATCACCTATTTTAGGATCATCATTGAATATATCTCTTTTAAATACCAGTGCAAGAAGAGTTGCTATAACAGGAGCCTGAAGGATTACTATAGCAAGGTTTTTAATATCCTTTAACATAATCTCATAATATCTGCTGGAAAGTATAAAAAACTGTCTGATTGATGAAGCTCCTCTGCGAGGTATTTCTTTCTGTAACAGAATATGAGTTTTTTTTGACTGAAACATATCTGTTTCTTTCAATCTCTTAAGAAGGCCTTCTTTATAACAGGACGATAGTTTAAATTTTTCAGCCCATTCTTTCGGATTTCCCCTGGTTTCAATTAGATTATATATCTCGGTGAAATCATTTACCTGAAAGTAAGAAAAAGCTTCTTCAGGTGATCCGAAAAATACCAGGTAGCCG
>CALARM010000073.1 GCA_937888925.1 uncultured Synergistia bacterium
TCAGGTTTCGCTTCAAGGGCTTTCTTGAAATATTCTATTGCTTTAATATAATTCTGACTGTAGAGATAAACAGTACCAAGACCTTTATAGGCAAATGCATCATTCGGTCTGAACTTTAAAGCTTTTTCATGATATTCGATAGATTTTTCATATTTCCCCAGTCTGCAGTAAGTGTTACCAAGAGCATTTATGGCATAAACATCCTTTTTATTCAATTCTACTGCTTTTTCGAAAGATTTTTCCGCTTCCTGAAATTGCCCTTCTCTGAAATAAAGATTTCCAAGATTATAATGTATTTCCGATTTACTCGGATCTATGCTCAGAGCTTTTTCGTAATTTTCAAAAGCCAGTTGAACATTATCCTGCTCCTGATAAAGTCTGCCCAATCTGAATATAGCATTGGTATCCAGTTTACCTGTACTTTTTTCTACAACATTACGATATTTTTCAAATTCTTTATCCAGATCATACTGATTGGGGTTATAAAAGGCGCCCTGACTGCGTCCTAACACCATGTCTTTTATGTTACCTAGCATAATTGTCCCCCCTATGTGATTTTCTTACTTCTAATTAATTCAACAAATAACCATTAAAATCCTCTTTATTTACACATCATAACACCGATTGCTATGGAGTTAAGTCTTATTGATGCAGGATCAGACCGTGATAACATTACTACAGGAGCCTTTGCCCCCAGTATTATACCGCCGAAATCTCCTTCTGCCGTATACATAAGAGTTTTCCCCATCATATTTCCGGCACTTATGTTGGGCACAAGAAATATGTCAGTTTTTCCTGCTACAGGTGACGTTACCCCTTTTATTTCAGCAGATTCTGCAGATAATGCCAGATCCATGGCGAGAGGACCATCTATTACACAGTTTTTAATCTGCCCTCTCTGGGCCATTTTGGATAACACTGCTCCGTCTATTGTTTCTCCCATGTCAAAATTTATTGTTTCTATAAAAGAAAGAACAGCAACATTCGGTTTTTCTATGCCAAATTTATTGGCCAGTTCAATGGCATTGTTTAATATATCAATCTTCATTTTTATATCAGGATTGATATTCATACCACTGTCTGTTACAAACATAAATCTGTCATATTTTGATATTTTACATACAAGACAGTGACTCAGGATTCTATCTCCTCTGAGACCTGTTTCTTTATCCAGTATGCCTTTAAGTAAATTTCCCGTTGACAGTTTCCCTTTCATTACTATATGGGCTGACCCGTTTCTCACAAGTTTTAAACTTTCAAGAAGTGCCTGTTTTTCATCACTTTGATTTATGACTGTCACAGATGAAATATCATATCCATGCTCACAGGCAATAGATTTTATTTTATTTTCGTCTCCTACGAGGATAAATTTCGCTATCTCCTTTGCTTCTGTAACAGCCAGCAATATTTCTTTATCCTCTGCTTTTACGACAACAACTGTTTTAAGACTTTTACCTTTTACGTTATTTATTATATCTCTGAAATCCTTCAGCATATTTATATTCTCCTTTTTTCAATAATCAGCTTTCATCAATTATATGGCTGCTGAAAGCTGACTGATCTAATATGTTAAAGCTTTTTCTTCTCCTTTTAAAACTCTCAGGGCTCCAAGGGCAAGGGCATACATCTCATTCTGGCTGGGATATACGAAAACTTTACCTATGAACCCTACCATGTCTGTTATGGTTTCTACAATCATCTTTGAATTTGCAAGTCCCCCTGTGATAAAAATTCCGTCTACAGAACCTTTAAGCACTGCTGCCATAGAAGCTATTTCTTTTGCCGTCCCGTAAGCCATCGCTTCATAAACCAGCCCTGCTTTTTCGTCTCCGTTACTTATTCTTTTTTCTATTTCTATAGCATCATCTGTTCCGAGATAGCCTGTAAGACCACTTTCTTTCATGAATTTTTTCATAAGATCCTTCTGAGTATATTTGCCGGAAAAGCACAGTCTCATAACATCTATAATGGCAAGTGTTCCCGCTCTCTGCGGAGAGAAGGGGCCATAGCCAAGAGCACCCATGTTAACATCTACGGCTTTGCCATGATTGAAGGCTGCCACAGATATGCCTCCGCCCATATGGGTACCTATCATATTCACTTCATCAAATTTCTTCTTTAAATATTCCTGTGCCACAAGTCTTCCTACTGCCCTCAGGTTGAGCGCATGGAGGGTGCTTCTGTATTCTATTTCCGGTACTCCTGAAATTCTGGCTACAGGCGGCAATTCACTTACTGTTATCGGGTCTACTATAAAAGAAGGTATACCATGAGAAGTGGCAATTTTATATGCTATGGGAGCAGCAAGGTTTGCGGCATGTTCAAACCCCCATCTTTCTTCACTTTTATCCCGTAAATCGCCGATCATAGATCCATCTATATTATAGGTTCCGGCAGGAACCGGTTTCATCAGTCCCCCTCTTGCCACTACGGCATGAAGCTCCTCAGGTCTTATATTTTTTTCTTCCATGAATTTCATTATAAGATCATATCTGTAATCGAATTGATCGAACATTTTATGAAATGCTTTCAGCTCTTCTCTCGTGTGTACAATATTTTCCGTGAAAATTTCTTCTTCATCCATGAAATAGGATATCTTGGTAGAGGTAGAACCGGGATTTATTACAAGCATATTATACATTTTGCTGCCTCCTTTTTTTCAGTGACCAGTTATCAGTGACCAGTGACCAGTTATCAGTGACCAGTGACCAGTTATCAGTTACCAGTGACCAGTTATCAGTTACCAGTTATCAGTTACCGGTTATATTACTATGTACAAATTACTGTTCATTGTTTACATTCATAGCACATCTAAAGCCAAGATTATTATATTTGAAATGAGGTAAATTTCTGCTTCTCAGATAAACTGTCAGAAAATTCGGATTTTCACTCCAGCTTCCTCCCCTTATTGTTATCATTTTTCCTTTTTTATAAGGCCCTTTATAGGGATAGGGATAAAAATAATCGCCTGTCCATTCCTTTACATTACCGGCCATTTCCATTACACCGTAAATACTTTTATCCATAGGAAACATTTCTCTCGGACTTGTCGAGCCTATACCTCCTGTAAGGCAGTTCGCCTTACCTATTTCCCATTTGTCTCCCCAGGGATACATTCTTCCGTCAGTTCCCCTGGCAGCCTTTTCCCATTCCAGTTCCCACGGCAGTCTTTTCCCTGCCCATTTCGCATAGGCATAGGCATCATACCAGCTTACAAGGACTACAGGTTGATTGGCTTTACCCGGAGGATAGTTCTTTTCTTTGGTCCAGCAGTATTCTTTAAATTCTTTTTCTTCCATAAAAGGTATTTTATGGTTTGTTTCTCTTACAAATTTTCTGTACATGAGATGGGAAACAGGATATTTATCTATGTAAAAAGCAGGCAGATAAACCTTCTGCTGCGGCCTGCATGATGCGTCTCCTCCGTCGCTTCCGACGATAAATTCTCCTTCAGGTATTAATATCATTCCTTCCGGCCCTTCCTGCGGTTTTGGAGGAAGAGTTCTATATGCATGTTCTTCGGATTGTGATTTCGGAGGAAGGGTTCTATAGACAGGTTCTTCGGATTTAGGAAGAGTTCTGTAGACAGGTTCTTCAGGTTTTGGAAGAGTTCTGTAGACAGGTTCTTCGGATTTCGGAAGAGTTCTGTAGACAGGTTCTTCAGGTTTTGGGAGCGTTCTGTATACAGGTTCAGTCTGTGCTACAACTGTTATTCTCGGAGATGCCCCGATAGGCAGTCCGTTAGAATAACCTGCCTGTGTGGCAGGAATCTGTGTTTCCATGAGGATTTTTTTCATTTCCTCTGCAGTAGAAAATCTATCTTCAGGTTTCATCTGCAGGGCTTTCATGACAAAGTCGTTTAATCTCTCACTTATGAGAGGATTTATTTTATTTGCAGGGGTAAAATGAAAGGGAATCATAGGTTCCATCCCTGTAAGGAGATGGTGCATAGTAGCACCCAGTGAGTATATGTCACTTCTCGGTTCAGGTTTTCCTACATACTGTTCCGGCGCAATATAACCTTCTGTGCCTACACTTGTTTTTTTAGTTACCGACCCGGGTTGAACAGTTCTTGCTATGCCGAAATCTATGAGCATAATCTTTCCGTCACCGCGCTGAATCATAATATTCGGAGGTTTTAAATCCCTGTACACTATAGGAGAAGGCTGATTATGAAGGTATGTAAGGACATCAAGAATTTGTATCGAATATTCTACGATTCTTTTTTCAGGAAGTCCTCCTTTGCCTTCTCTTTTTAATATTGCTTCCAGATCTTCTCCTTCTATAAAATCCATAACGAGATAAAATTTACCCTGATGTTTAAAATGATCTATAACCCT
>CALARM010000074.1 GCA_937888925.1 uncultured Synergistia bacterium
TAATAAGGCAGAATATCTTCTTCCCACCAGTAATTCCAGAAATAAGGATAATAATAACTTCTGTATACTTCATAGGTATAATCCGTATCGGGAACGGGAGAACCGAAATAATATTTAACATCCATATTAAATGTCAGTTTTTCTCCCTGAATATAATGTTCTTTTTCAGGTTTTATATTTATCTCAAATTCCGGTTTCCGATATTCCTGTACCTGAAAAGTACCGTATGCTTTCTGGCCGGAAGGATGAAGACATGTTACTGAATAATTACCCAGTGCAGGTTCTTCTTTAAGAATAAAATTATCTGATACAGAACCAAACTCATCTGTCTTCAGAGTATTTTTATATACTTCGGAACTCTGAGGATCATAGATGGAAATGTTCACTTCATCTCTTATAAAATCAAGAGAAGAACCTGTTTCCATTCTGAGAATCCCTTTAAAACTTACCTTCTGTGCCGGTCTGTAAACAGGTCTGTCCGTATATATATAACCTTTAAAGGTTTTCCCTTCGGAAAAAGGAGACAGATTTATTTCCGCAGTATCTTCTCCTTTGAAGGCAATTATCTTTATATTATCGGGAGAAGCTTTTAAATCCCTGTAATATAATATTGCCCTTCCTTCTTTATCTGTTTTTATTTTTTTTGTCTCTTTGCCTGAATAAATGCTAATGTCCACATTTTCCAGAAGATTACCTGTTTTATGATCCTGGACAAACAATAAAATAAATTCTTTTGAAGATTTTGCAGACATGGCAATCTGACTTACGCGAAAGGAGCCTGAAGATTTTGCGTTATCTGTGGAACAGATTATATAATAATTCCCTGAAGAAAGAGGAGGAAGTTCAAGATTACGGTAACAGCTCCAGTAACTCAAAGAATAATTTTCCATAGTAACCGTTTCGTCCAGTTCTTCTAAAGGTTTTTCTTTAGCTATAAAAGCATCATATTTATCAGAAGATAAATCTGCAGGAATTTTATAGATTTTTATATTTACATCTTCATTGAAATTTCCTTTTTTCCTGAGGTTATAAGAATAGAGGCTCAAACTGAGAGGAATTTTTTCTCCCGGATAATGAAGATTGGAAGTAAAATAATGACTCAGGTAATAAGATTCTTTATCTTCGGCAAGTCCTGCAGTAAATAGAATACCTGCCGTCAGAAGGATAAAGAACAGACAGAAGATTTTTTTCATAAAAACACTCCTCCTTTAAAATCGTAACGCGTGACGCGTAACGGGTAATTTAGTAACAGTTAATTTCATAACTATCCATAAATAATGACCTCGTAATGTGTGATGCGCAGGGATTGAACCAGTCACGCGTTACGCGTTACGACAACTAAAATTCTCATAAGTTATGAAACACACTATATATTATAGCCGGCTTTCAGACAAAATTTTTCATTTTTTTATTATTTCTATATTTTATAAAATATTCTGTTTCTTCCGCCTTTTTTTGCTAAATAAGTATTTTCATCTGCAATCCATATCAGTTTCGTTTTCGTATCACAATCATATGGGAATACTGAAAGCCCTATGCTTACAGTCATTTTAACAGGTTTATTCTCTGAAATAAAATCGTAATCTTCCACCGATTGCCTGATATTTTCCGCCATAAGTAGAGCTTCTTTTTTCTCCGTGTTTATACAGATTACGGCGAATTCATCGCCTCCGTAACGGCAGAGTATATCTGTATCCCTGAGAAAATTTTTTGTTATTTCACCAACTCGTATCAGGAGATTATCACCTTCGACATGACCGTAATCATAATTAAATCTCTGTAAAGAATCTATATCGATTAACATAAGAGATAACGGTCTTGAGTCTTCGTAAGATTTCCTGAATTCCGCTTCGATTGTTTCCTGGAAATATCTGTGATTATATATTCCTGTCAGTTTATCTATGATAACAGGTAAATTATCCATACTATTGCTTCCCCGGTTAGTTTATATTTGTCTTCTCCAGTCACCCGTTAAAATACAAGGAGAGCAAAAAAATAAAATTAAAATTAAAATTTTTCAAGACTATAGACCAGCATCATGTTCACCTTCGTCATAATATCTTTTAAAATGTAATGTTTGCCTGTCTATTATATAATGAATTCTTGTCGATGCCGGTCTTGGAGTTACTCTGAATCTATATTCTCTTTTACTGTCTATATATTCATCCTGCAGGTGTGGATTTAAAGCGGCTTCCTGTCTGGTGGATATTAATCTGATTACAAGGCTTTTTAAAATTTTATCTCTATGTCTGCGGGTATCTATAATATCTTTGATAAAATTACTATCAAATTCATAGTTATAGCGAAACTCTTTTCCCGGATAACTTCTTTTTCTTTCTATATCCAGGGCAATTCTAAATTTATTCATTTCATTACAGTTAGCAGGACAGTAATTATTCTCCAGATCAATATGCTCCCACCAATCATCCGGGGAATTTATTAATTCAGGTCTTAATTTATATGTATGGCAATCACAGGAAAAACAATATTTATTATCTATCAGTTGATTTTCTAATCCAATGGATAAAAATATTTCTTCTCTCTTCTCAAGTATATAGTGAAGCAATTTCAGAAAACTTTCAAATATTTCTCTCTTACCATAACTATAGGTCATTTCTGGTTCTACCGAACAAATGGTTATTTTATCATTATAATTAATGTTTTCAAGGTAATTCTTAAGTTTATTATATATTATCGGTACAATTCGAAGTTTCCAATCTCTATCAAGACGCCAGGGAGGTAGTTGGGGAGAATTCCACAAAAATTCTTCCAATTCATCAGTCCAGTAAATTTTTGTAAACTTATAATCATTAATAATGGTAAATATAAGCAGCATTCTCACCTTTAATACCAACTTCTATAACCTCATCTTCATATATATATCTTCGTGAAGGTTCTTCACGTAATGGCCCAATATACGTATAAGATGAAAATATATTTACTAAAATGTGACGTAAATTATATGAAATATTAATTATTTCTATAGGTATACTACGGTGTAATTCTTCCGAAGAAAAATCAAATATTGGAGACAAATTTTTGAAATTGATTTTTGCATTTGCTTCTCCTGTCAGAAATGAAATCTTGTAAGTTAATGTTTCAAAGTCAATAAGTTCATTTATTTTTTTAATTGCTTGAATAAGCATAGTTTTGGCATATGAATAACCAATAGTAATAGGTTCAAGTTTTTTTATTTCCTCTAAAACTTTTGATGTATTACCTTTTATAACTTTATTGTTTTTTCTATAAGAGGTAATTATATTAAATACGTTAGAGAAATTCGTATTTAAGTTAAAAACTATGTTCATAATATTCTTCAATTCAGAACCTTGTTGGGTATCAGGTAAAAAACTTTGAAGTTTCTTGAAATCACTTTGTGATATTTTTTGTGTGGAAGCTCTTATTGTGCTGATATTCTCCCATTTAATACTATAATGTTCTCTATCTTTTAATTTAATTTTTATCGAAGCTCCGGGTAAAATATTTTCATTTTGAATTAAACTTTCCACACTAAAAACAAATTCTTTAATAAGTGTCGGTTTCACATAACCTTTTGTAATATTCTCTTTTATAGTAGTAAATGTTATTTTATAATATATACAAAACTCAGATTTATCTTTTTGATGTCTATTAAAAAATAATTCTCTAAAAATAAAACGAAACATAGACATCTGCTCTATATCTCGGTTTAAATTCAACTTTGCTTTATATTCAAATGTCAAATCTTTATCCAAGTTTTTTTCAAAAATTATATTCTCAAAATTTCCCAAATGTACCAATCTACCATTAAGAGCCTATCCGAAAAGTCATCAAATGTCTTTCTGGGTGTAAATAAATATTACTTTTCGGATAGGCTCTTAACCGGGCTTTATTCTTCACTTGAGAACTGGGAAAAGTTAAATCCTCCTTTTAAAATATTAAAATAGGGAAATAGTTATGCTCTCATAAAAAATACCATTCAAGGATGAGATTCCGGGAAGATAGCCTGTAACCTGTCTGATGATGCATTCAGTCAGATCGGCATAAACTCCTGTTCATATCTCCAATCTCAGAAGGCTGCAGTCTTTCGTTTAAAGGAATTTTTTCACTGTAAATCACTTCACAGCCGACCAGACCGGCTATTTCAAGAGCATAGTCTCTCAGTAATGCAACAGGCTCTTTAGAATTATATTCTTCCCTTCTACTTACTGAGATCTGTTTTTTATATGTTCTTATTTTATCATTCAGAAATACCAGTTGAACGGAAAAGAGTGTATATTTCACTCTGATAAGTCTGTCAAAACCGGGAGCAGCCCATTTTTGTCTGTCATCATAGGCATCTGTTTCATATTCAGCATCTGATAATTTCACATGTTTAATATGGCTGAAGGGACATAAAACCTCTGTTTTTTCTTTAAAAAGAATTTTTTTATATTTCATGACACATTTTTTCTCTGAATCAAGAATGAGCGTTTCTTTGATAGTCAGCCTGATAAATAAAGATATTACGCTTATGACAGAACCGGCAATTAATAATAATTTGCTTTCCGGAATAAATCCGATACAAAACAAAAGAAAACCGATAATGATCAGTGAAGTGAAGAATATTTCCCTTTCCGACTCAAAATTATCAAATTTAATATTTTTAACGGATGAATTAAATTCCTCGCTCTTAATTGATTTCATTCATTTTATTTCTCCGGTAATTTTTTATTGTTAGCTTTTTATATATGTAATTATACTTTTATAACCGGTTAGAAGCAATATAAATTCCGGTGAAGATTATTACATGAAAAAACAATCAAATATTTGAATTACCGGTTATTTTCTGATAATATAAGATTGTAAAGAACTGTTTAGAAAAGGGGGGAAACGAATGAGTGTTAAAAGAATAAAATCCGGGAAAGCCAGAGATTTATGGGGTCAGATTATGAATGAAGTCTACTACAAAGGCAATGATTTTATTGTTGAACGAGGTAAAAAAGCAATGGCAGTTATTATTTCTATAGAGGAATACGAAAAAATTCAAAAAGAACGGGATTTATATAAATCTATAATTGAAACTGCTGAAGTTTTAAATGACATAGAATTAATGGATGCTTTAAAACAGAGTATTAAAGAGATGGAAGAAGGGGACACTATTCCCTGGGAAGATGTAGAAAAAGAACTGGATAAAAAATTTCAAAAAGTCTGAAGATTATAATATGAAATATAGTATCATAATAACAAAATTAGCAAAGAAAATGCTTCTGGAAATAGAAGATAAACGGATAATTGATGAAATAAAGAAAAGAATAAATGATCTGAGATATGAACCGGATAAGAAAGGTAAAGCTATGGTTGATGAATTATCCGGGTTCAGGAGTATAAGAACAGTCGGACAAAGATACAGAATTATTTATAAAATTAAGGATAATAAAGTTACTGTTTATATAGTTGCTGTAGGCATTAGAAAAGAAGGAAGTTCAAAGGATATTTATGCAATTGCTAAAAAACTTTTAAATAAATACCACTATTAATTTTTGGGATGGGATCGTAACATTTTTTTTGTAAACTCCCCTTCAGGGGATCATTTTACTTCATAGTTTTTAAGAATTTCCGCTGTGTCATTATGATGATTTTCTAAAGTTAACTCCAACGGTGTATTACCATCTTTATCTAAAACATTAATATCCGCTCCACTGGATATAAGTGTCAGTACAACTTCTTTATAACCGTGCTGTGAGGCAACATGCAGAGGAGTCCGCCTATCATCGTTTACAGCATTAATATCAGCTCCCTTTGAAATAAGCAGTTCCGCCAGTTTACCGTCACGGCAGTTATGTAAAGGAGTATATCCGTTATTATCCGCAGCATTTACATTCGCTCCCTTTGATATAATCAGGCCGGCTAAATCAACGGAATAGAAAACCATATGCAAAGGGGTCTGACCGTTATTATCAGTCACATTTATATCTGCCCCCTTTGATACGAGAAACCCTGCCAGTTCTTCATTTGCTATTCCTTCCAGGGCACAGCATAAAGGAGTTCTGCCATCGGCAGTTTTAGCATTGACATCGGCACCATTTGATACAAGCAATTCGACGAGTTCCTTCGTTTTTGCCATATGCAGAGGAGTGTAACCTTCCATATCGGTAATGTTCACTCTGGCTCCATGTAATATGAACAGTTCCGCTACTTTTTTATTGTTATATTTTATCGCCGTGTGTAAAGGAGTCATAGTATCTTCAGCTCTTGAATTGACATCTGCTCCGCCTGCTATAAGAAGTTCTGCTATTTCTTCTCTGTCCGGTAACAGTGCAGTTGCGTCCAGAGCAGTCCTGCCGCTGACCGTTTTTGCATTTACATCGGCACCTTTCGCCATAAGAAATTCCGCTACGTCTTTATGGCCGTAAAATGCTGCTCCGTGAAGAGGAGTTTCGTCATTACTGCCTTTAGCATTTACAGAAGCCCCTGCGGACACAAGCAATTCCGCTGTTTCCCTGTTACCTGCAGAATGTAACGGGGATAAACCGTTATTATCTTTATCATTTACATTTGCGCCATTATTTATAAGCACTTCTGCCACTTCTTTGAAGCCGCCCCATGCGGCATGGAAGAGAGGAGTTTTCCCTTCATTATCCCTGTCACTAACAGAAGCACCGTTGGCTATAAGTAATTCTGCTATTTCTTTTCTCTTTTCCGGGTTATCGGACAGAAATTCCGTATAACTCAGTCCTATATCGGATATAACGGCCTTTCCGGCAGCATAATGCAGAGGTGTGCTTCCGCTGTTATCTCTGTCTCTTACATTTGCACCTTCCGATATAAATAAAAGGGCCAATTCTTTTGTAACAGCCATATGTAAAGGGATCAATCCGTTATTATCTCTGGCATTGACAGAAACTCCTCCTGATATGAGCAGCTCGGCCATTTCTTTCTGGCCCGATGCCGCAGCAATGTGGAGGGCACTTTCTCCGCCGGGATTATCTCTGGCCTTCACATCGGCTCCCATGGATATAAGTAATTCCGCTGTTTCCCTGTGCTGAAACACGACTGAATAAAGTAAAGGAGTAAAACCGTAAACATCACTGTCATTAATATCAATACCTTCGGAAACAAATAACTTTACCAGTTCATTCCTGCCGAAGGCCGCCGCAAAATGCAAAGGATTCTTATTCTCAAAATCTCTGCCGTCTGTTCCGGCCCCTTTAGCTATAAGCAGTTCTACGACATCCAATCTTCCTTCCATTACGGCAAAATCCAGAGGACTCTTCTGCTGATTATCTTTAATATTCACATCTGCCCCTGCGGATACAAGCAGTTCAACAATTTCTTTATGGCCGTTCTGAGAGGCAAAATGTAAGGGAGTAAATCCCCTGCTGTCTTTAATATTAATGTCAGTACCGGCAGATATAAAAAATTCCGCTGTTTCTTTATTGCCGAATATTGCCGCTCCATGTAACGGGTTTTCTCCGTCGCTCTTCATGTCAGCCCATCTTGCTATAAGTAATTCTGAAATTTCCTTTGTTTTTGACACGTACAGCGGGCTTATACCTCTGATTGTTTTAAAATCAAAACCTTTATTCAGTAATGAAATTACTGTTTCCAGATTACCTGTGTAAGCAGCGTAGTGTAATGGGAATTCCTCTGCTTCTTCTTTAATAAGCAAATCAAATATATCGTTATAACCGTATTTCAATGAATAAGACAGAGCCGTATAGCCGTTAGAATCCTCTGTATGAAGATCTGCTCCTCTGGATATAAGTAATTCCACTATATCTTTTCTCTCCAGACGGACTGCACATAAAAGAGGAGTAAGAGAAGATTTTACGGTGTTTAACATATTCGGGTCTTTATCCAGTAATTCACGGGTTTTTACAATATCTCCCATGGCAATTACATGAAAAATTTCATCAGAAGCTCTGACTGTACCGGGGATTATAAAGCAAAAAACTATGAATAATAAAACTCTTGATATTATCTTTATGTTCATATAGCTTACCTCCTGATATGCTTCAAAGAGATTTCGGAAAATCTGTTGATATATAATATAAGGCGGTTTTTGAAGACATTATTCCGTGGTTTATGGAATTATTGCCGAAGGATTACAGATTTTTCGGGGAAGCCCGGCAGGAGAAAAATATGAAGTAACTTTTCGGATAGGCTCTAAGTAAAAAGCTGCCTTACCTGTTTTTTACTGAGCAGAATTATTACAGCAATATAAAGAAGTATCCACGGCCCCGTGCATA
>CALARM010000075.1 GCA_937888925.1 uncultured Synergistia bacterium
CGTAAGAGCCTGTCAGGCAGAAGCTGATAAAATGGTTACTAATTTACCTGGTGCAGTACTTAGAAAATATGCTATAATATATAAAATCTTTTTCAAGGATTAAAATTCAGTATACTTCCTCGCGTCACGCGTTACGCGTTACGCGTCACGATATCTTATGAATACATTCGGAAGAAATTTCAGAATAAGCATATTCGGAGAATCTCATGGAGAAAGGGTAGGTGTGGTCATTGATGGCTGTCCTCCCGGTATTTCCATAGATGAACATGATTTTATATATGATCTTAACAGAAGAAAAAGTGGCCATAAAGGAACAACAGAAAGAAAAGAAGCTGATTTTCCTCTCTTCAGAAGTGGTATTTTCAACGGAAAAACTACAGGAACACCTATTTTAATTGTCTTTGAAAATAAAGACGTACATTCATGTGATTACGAAAGAATAAAAGACACTCCCAGACCGGGCCATGCCGATATGGTTGCATGGCAAAAATTTAAGGACTTCCATGATTACAGAGGAGGGGGACACTTTTCAGGAAGACTCACAGTTGCTCTTGTCGCGGCAGGGGTAATTGCAAAAAAAATCCTGAAAACTGTTAAAATAGATGCGAAAATACTGGAGATAGGAGGCAGTAAAGATTTTGACATAGTCCTGAAAAAAGCAATTTCTGAAGGTGATTCTCTGGGGGGAATAATAGAATGTACAGTCAGAGAACTGCCTCCGGGAGTGGGAGATCCTTTTTTTGATTCCCTGGAATCCGTTCTGAGCCATATAATTTTCTCCATACCGGGAATTAAAGCTATAGAGTTTGGAGAAGGTTTTAACTGCAGTAAAATGTCCGGCAGTGAATATAATGATGAAATAATAAACATAGAAGGTAAAACAAAAACCAATCATTCAGGGGGTATAAATGGAGGCATAAGCAACGGGAATGAAATTGTCTTCAGAGTTGCCGTAAGGCCTACTGCCAGTATAAAAAAACCTCTTATGACAGTGGATTTAACTACAGGAAAACCTGCTGAAGTCATTACCGGAGGAAGGCATGACGCATGTATAGCCATCAGGATACCTGTTATAGTGGAAGCAGTTACTGCCATAGTAATGGTGGACCTTATGAAGGGCGTTTAATAAAACGCCCCTACTCACTTTTCACTTTTCACTTTTCACTACTTTATTTCTTCACATAAAACCTTTCTTACTAAATACTGGCTCTCTTCCAATTTTCTCAGAGCAGAAAGCTCTTTAAGTCCGTCATCGGTATGTACAATATCTATGTGATAAAGTGTTGAACCTTCGACAAAGAAATTGCTGTTCGCAGTGACAAGTGAAGGGAAACATGACAGAGGAGATGCAGTACAGTTATTAGCAGGTGTTTCTTTATTCTTGCATACCATACTTCCATAAAATTCAAGCTGTTTATCTCGCTTTTCAGAACTGTTTGATTGTATCAATATGTCATCCAGAGCATACATTATACCTCTATAAGTTATTATAGAATTACTCTTTCTTCCAGGTTCTCTGTAAGTCATTCTGATACTTTCTGCTGAAAGGGCGAGCATATTTACACTATAAGAATGGATAAAATCAATAGTATCACTGGAAACTATAGCGCCTGTGCCGGAAGGTGCAATACCCAGCCACAGCTTATCTCCGTAAATTGTATGTCCATTCATATCAATGGTTACACTTACTCCGTCCATACTATCCGGATAATAAACAGTGGGATCGAGATAATCACCACCGGGTTTATCTTTTGCTTTACCGATACAGTCTGTTTCAAAAAAACCTGTAACGTTCTCCACATAAAGATCTTTTTCCATCGTAAGACTTACAGTACCGGGAGCGCTGGCATCCATAGTCATACCGAGTTTATTGTTAATAGTTTTCTGAAAGGTCGAATTAGGGTCACCGTCATATTTAAGGAAATCAATTTTAGAATAATAATTATAAAAATTTCTGTTTACACAGTTTGGATCACTGAGAGGGGGATTATGATAAAAATCACCGTAATGATTTAAAAAATCATTACAGGAAGTCTCTGAGATACAGGCTATACCGAGTACAAAATTTGGGTCATAAACATCGGGATCTACATATGGATTGTTTGGATCGGAAGGATTATAAGGCACAGGATCGGAAGAAGAATGAGGTATACAGTATGCCAGGCCGGGATTGTCATTCGGGTCGGAAGGGTCATCGGCAATCATGGGATTATTGGGATCATTGGAATCGTATTCAAAATAACCTACAAGATAAAACATATTGGGATCCAGATTAATACATACATTGGGATCGGAAGATCTTTTACCTATTATATTATATATATCCATAGCAGGAATCTTTACAGGCAGGGCATTTTCTCGTTGCATAACAGGAAGCATACCATCAGTATCAACAGTAGAAACAGCTGAAGCATATCCTCCTGTAAGACTTACTCCGACTAAAAGTGCCGGATCTGCCCTGAGGGTTATACTGGAGTTGGAATGAATACGGACAGGAGAAGAATTTTTTATCTTTTCACTGAAATGATAGACAGGTGAAAGAAGTCCGTAAGGAGCTTTATTGGCCCATGCAAGCATAAGTATATCACTTCCTGAATATACAGGACACGGGTAGTCATCATCTCTCTGAAATATACCCCTTAAAGTAATTTTATGTTTTTCTTCACCATTTACATACACGAAACCTTTACATATTATTTCTGCAGTAAGTGGAGGTGTAGTGAGCCATGGAGTCTGTTCAGAAAGATTATTTCTTGATTGACCGGTAATAGTGAATTGCTGATTATTACCAAGAGATACAGTAATATCAGACAGAGGATGAGATTTATCTCCCCATGCAGGGTCAGAATTTAACATAAGTCTCGCATATTCTATACCGGCTTCTGCAGCCAGCATAGATCTGGATCGTTTGTCTGCCTTACCTGTAATATTAAGACTCTGTGTAGAAATAACCAGCATAGAAGTTGTCATCATTACCAGTAAAACTGAAAGTAACAGTATGGAAATAAGTATCATACCTTTTTTCAGATAACTGTTCATAATGTTCATCTCCATTCTCAATTTCTCGGTGTTATGGAATAATTAATAAATATTCTTTCAGTACCTGTATTATTACTACCATTTGACGTAAAGGAAATCCTGAAATTTTTTCCTTTACGAAAATTTTCCTTCAATTCCAGTTCTGCATTTATAATACCTGAATCCTGAGCAAATCTGGCCATTGAGATTCTGTCACTGATTCGTCTTAATGTTTGTCCCTGATCTATTTCATAAAGTGTAAGCTCAGTATCATCCACATAAGTATCTATATCATAAAGAAGAGTAGATACAAGCCTGTCATTTGATTTATAGGGATATGTTTTTTTATGAGGTACATACCTTCTGTAAAGTATACTCGTATTAAAATCCTTATCAGACGGATCGTAAAGAGTATAATATAAAATATGTCCCTGCCATAGAGGAGCCTGTGTATTTGGATCAAGTTGTAAGTCACCATTATATAAAGGTGTATCGATACATACATATGGAACGGGCCCATTGGGCTCATTTACCTCTATAGTTAGAGAACTGGCATTTTCCTGGTCCCCTTTCATTCTGTCCACAATAATTTCAGAGGTGCTCTGAAGGTCTGCCCTTACAGCTCCAATTTTCCATCCTTTTAAACCTACATCAAGGATTGTATAAAAAGCTATCAGAAATAAAGAATATATAGCAATAACAATAGAAACTTCCAGCAGGGTGAGACCTTTATTTTTACTAAAAAAAATGCTTATTAATCTCATTTATATTCCACTTCCTATAAGAGTAGTCATAGTGAGTGATAGAGGAGGACTGGTTCTGGATACCTGAACTGTGACTTTTTTCATTTTACGACTGAATTTAACCGGTTCATATTCATCTATTAAAATACTGAAATTAAATTCATTATCTATACCTTCTATTTCAACAGGAATAGACGGAGTATTAGGCTCATTCCAGACAATAGCAGGAGAAGGGCTTATGGATGTAATATCACCTTTTACAATGGTGGGTATTTTAGCAGTTACGTCATCTTTTACATTGGGGCATTTTAAAAGCAAAAGTCTGGCCTGAGAAATCTTGGTTTCCAGCACATTTACAGCAGAAGACTGGTATCTGCCTTTTTTTATTGCGTTAATACCATTAAAAAAAACTGCAAGAACAGATATGATAATAAAACCCATAATAGCAATACCTATTACAAGTTCTGCCAGACTGAAACCTTTTAATCTTTTCTCTCTCATTTATCACAACTTCCTATTAAGCAATTCTTAACATTATTATATCATATATAAAATAACATGCAAGCCAATTATAAATTATTTAGATAAACTGCCTGTACTTAATTTTGCTCTAAAGCTTTATTTAACACCATTAGAAATAAAAATGCCTATACCTTTAAATTAAACTTGCCTTTTCCATATAAAATAGTTAGAATATAATTTCACAATATGTATAGAATCAGTGCCTACAGAGGGATATTATCAATGAATATACAGAATAAGTTAATAGTTCTCATATGTTCAATATTAATACTCTGTCTTGTAGTATTGATTATCCAGAGGCATCTGGAAAAAAACAAACTGATAGTATTATTTCAGGAAGAAAAAGAAGAAAAAAGTAAAGTTTTCGATAAAATTCTTTATCTTAAAGGGGAATCTTTATACAATCTAACCTATGATTATACATACTGGGACGAAATGGTATTATTTTTAAAAAATAAAGATAAAACCTGGGGTAAAAACAATATAGAAACCGTTCTTCCAACATATCATGCCAGTTATGTATGGATTTATTCCGCAGATTTCTCACCTATTTATTCTGTATCAGAACTGAGAAAAACAGAGCTTAAAAAACTTCCCTTACCAGAAAAAGCTCTTAAATATTTATTTATGGGAAAAAATCGTTTTACTCATTTTTTTGTCAATACACCTGACGGACTCATAGAAATTCGTGGTGCTACAATTCATCCTACTGCTGATAAAGAAAGAATTTCCGAACCTGAAGGCTATTTTTTTGCAGGACGTTTATGGGACTCGAAATATCTTAACGAGCTGTCACTGTTAACCAGAAGTGAAATAATCATGAATACTTACTCTCAGAAGAACAGAATTGACGATAAAATAGAGGATGATGGTGTCCATTTTTTTAAAACCCTTTACGGATGGAACAAAGAACCGATCATAACTATGGATATAGTGTCCAAAACCAGTATTATAAACAGCCTGAACAATGCATCTAACTGGAGTTTACTGATAGTTATTACCTATGCTTTAATATTATTGATTTTACTGTATACATCAATTACATTATGGATAAGATCTCCTCTGAGAAGTATAACTATGGCTTTAAATAAAAATAATCCTGATTATCTTGAGAGACTTAAACATGATAGAAGTGAATTCGGACATATAAGTACATTAATAAATCAATTCTTTGCCCAGAGAAGTGAGCTTATAAAAGAAATTGAAGAAAGAAAATATTTAAATGAAAAACTGGAAAAGGAAATCACTGAGAGAAAACAGGTAGAAACATTACTCAGAGAAAGTGAAAAGAGATACCGTCATCTTCTTGAAATAGCACAGGAAGGCATATGGGCTATAGACGGCGAGTGGAATACAACCTTTATAAATCCCAAAATATCGGATATACTTGGATATACAACAGAAGAAATGATAGACAGGAAGTTTCTTGATTTTATAGATAAAGATGACAGAGATTATTTCAGGGCAAATATGGAGAAATACAAAAAAACTATCAGAGAAGATCTGAGCTGTGAATTCCTGAAAAAAGACGGAAAAAAAATCTATACATCTTTATCTCTCAGTCCCATTAATGATG
>CALARM010000076.1 GCA_937888925.1 uncultured Synergistia bacterium
TGAAAATACCGATACAGGCTGCCATATGGGATAGAATACTTTCACTGCCATGTTCATTTTTCAGACAGTTCTCTTCAGGAGATCTTGCATCAAGATCGCTTGGAATAGATTATATATCAGGTCAGTTGTTCAGCGGTCTTGCCCTTCCGTCACTTCTCGGGGCTATTTATGCTCTCTTTAACTTTATTCTCCTCTTTTATTATGACAGCAGACTTTCTATTGTTGCAACAATAATTTCCATTATTCTGATTATAATCATAGTTCTTACAAGTTATCAACAGATTAATTATCAGAGAGAACTCCAGAAAATAAGCGGAAAACTATCAGGTTTTGTATTTCAGTTAATAAACGGCATATCAAAACTAAGGGTATCAGGTGCTCATACACTGGCATTCACAAAATGGGCGGAATATTTCAGTCAGCAGAAAAAATATTCTTTTAAAATAGGACTTATTCAGAACTTTCTTGCAACAGTTAATTCTATAGTACCGCTCGTTACAGGGATAGCTCTGTTTTCTTTTGTAATATATGAGTCATCAAATCGCGCTGGAGGTTCTACGTTATCAACAGGCAGCTTTATAGCTTTCAACGCAGCTTTTACCGCTTTTATATCGGCAATGATGCAGCTTGGTTTATCTATAGCTTTACTTGTAAACATAGTTCCTATATTTGAAAGAATAAAACCTATATTTGAAACTCCTCCCGAGATAGATGAGAATAAACTGGAAGCAGGTGAATTAACAGGCAAGCTTGACGTTCATCATTTAACCTTTAAATATAAAAAAGACGGCCCCGATATATTAAAAGATCTATCCTTTCATGTAGCTCCCGGTGAATTCATAGCTTTCGTAGGACCTTCCGGCGCAGGTAAATCAACTATTTTAAGGCTTCTTCTTGGTTTTGAAAAACCTCTCGAAGGTTCTATTTATTATGATGAACAGAATCTTGCAGGTCTGGACCTTGCCTCGGTGAGGAGCCAGATAGGCGTTGTTATTCAGAACAGTAAAGTAATGGCAGGAGAAATTTATTATAATATTATCGGTTCATCACTTCTTACAATGGACGATGCCTGGGAAGCGGCAAGACTTGCAGGTATTGAAGATGATATTAAAGCCATGCCCATGGGTATGCATACAATGGTTTCAGAAGGAGGAGAAACCTTCTCGGGAGGCCAGAAACAGAGACTTCTTATTGCAAGAGCCATAGCAAGAAAACCCAAGATAATAATATTTGATGAAGCTACAAGTGCTCTCGATAATACCACACAGGCCATTGTTACTGAAAGCCTCAATAAATTAAATGCCACAAGGATTGTTATTGCCCACAGGTTAAGCACCATAATAAATGCAGATAGAATTTATGTGGTAAAAGAAGGAAATATAGTACAGACAGGTAAATACGAAGACCTTATAAATGTAGAAGGCCCCTTCAGGGATCTGGCGAAAAGACAGCTTTCGTAACCCTGAATACTGGTATATGTTCCGAAATCAGGGAAGCACCCTGGCATTGCCTGCCTGGCGCTCCTCCGAAAAAAATCTAAACTGGAACAGGCATATTTGTGAGAGCTTGCATCATGCCACTTTATATTATAGTTCAATTAAATACACCTGTACTGCCGTGATATTTTTTTCTCCAGAGCACCAGGCAGGCAATGCACTTATAGACTTTTTTCTGGATTTACTATAGAAGGAACCTTCAAGTATCTGACGAAAAAGCATCTTTCTTAATAGAATTTGGTGGATTTTACAAATTTTAACATTTCTTTACAATCTTTTACATCTTTTTTTATTTTATAAAAGGAAAAGTTACATTCAATGTTGAATTTTATGTCAGGAAATTACTACAGGACAAGTCAGAAAATTTTAATTTCCTAAAAAAACGTTAAGGAGAGGAGAAAGGTAAAATTATGAAACATGCAGACAAACACAATGCATTGATCCAGAAACTCTGGAAGGACGCAAAATTTAAAGAGGAATTTCTGAAAGATCCCAAAAAACATCTCGGAGAAGCATTTGGAGCAAAAATACCTGCCGATATGGCAGTTGAGGTTTTACAGGAAACAAAAGGAAAACATTATTTCGTTATACCGGTAAATCCTTCAGATTACGGAAAAAGCCTGAGTGATACTCAATTGGAAGAAGTGGCCGGCGGTACAATGGGTGTAGTCAGTATGATTGCCTTTGCAACCATAGAAGACTGTGGTAAATAGTTTAATCAAATAAACTTACTATACTCTTGCAGAAACTTGAAAAACCTTTGTCCCACAGGGGTGCACGGATCCGTGGGCCCCTGCAAGTGGGAATAGTGTAGAATCTTATATTACTCTGGATTGACTTCCAGAGTAATATTTTTATAATCTGTAATGATAGATAAAAGGAAAGCTCTTATTTTATGAAGATATTATTTGCTTTTGATTTTTCAATGCCTATGTATAATTATAATTATATATTTCCCATTGGATTATTAAGTCTGGCTACAATTTTAAAAGAAAAAGATTATGATGTTGAAATAGTAGACCTTAATTATTTATTTCTGGATAAGATAATAAATTATGATACAGATCCAATGAAAAATCTCGAAACCGTGGCAGGTTATATAACAGGTAAAAATCCTGATATAGTCGGCTTCACAACCACATGCAGTTCTTTTCATAATATTCTGCTTTTATGCCGTCTTATTAAAAATATAAATAATAAGATAAAAACAATCCTTGGAGGCCCTCAATCGGCATATATGCCTGAAAAAATTCTGGAAAACTATGACTGGATTGATTTAATATGTCCGGGAGAAGGTGAAGCTAAAATTTTAGATATAGTAAAAGGCCTGGAAGACAATGATTTAAGCTCTGTTCACGGCATAGTATACAGAAATAACGGCAGAATTTCAAGAAATGCTGAAAGTGATTTAATAAAAGATTTAGACACATTGCCACTCTTAAATTATAATTTAATTCCCTACCCTGACAGATGGGAAATTGCCATGGAAATAACGAGAGGATGTCCTTATAACTGTATCTTCTGTTCAACTGCTGATTTCTGGAAGCATAAATTCAGACGAAAATCTATAGAACGAATATGTAAAGAAATATTGTCCGTAAAAAACTATTCCAGTAAGAAACAGACTCATATTATATTCACAGACGATAATTTTACAACAGATTATAATTTTACAATGAATTTATGCAGGGAACTACAAACACTGAACATAAAATGGAATTGTGATGCCAGGCTTGATACGTTAGATGAAAAACTCATTAAAGAGATGGCTCTGGCAGGGTGTAAATTTATCCTTATAGGAATAGAATCCGCATCGCCTGCGATACAAAAATATATAAATAAACATTTGAATTTAGAAAAACTTATGTATGTTGTTGAACTTATGCAGGAAAACAATATTGAACCAGTGCCGTCATTTATATATGGTTTCCCTTCTGAAACAGAGGAAGATTTAAATATGACATTAAATACGATTTATTCTTTATTTAAACAAAAGGCCTATAGAACTATACTTCATTCCCTCTGTGTACTGACGGGGACACAATTATTTGAAGACCAGAAGGATAATTTAATTTTAAAAGATTTTTATTCCGATATAGCAGATACAGAGAATTTTGAGCTGTCCAGGGACATGATTTCAGGCAATAAAGACTTATTTTCTCATTTTTATATTTTCAAGGATTCCATTGCCAGCAGGTATATTCTTCTGGATAAATTTGTAAATTTTATTCTCAAGCTGCACAGGTTTTTCCCGGAAACGATTACTTCCCTGGCAGGTTTATTTGATGACAATATATTATCTTTCTATAAAGATTTTCTTATTACCGTTCCCGAATTTACAGATTTTTTTAAGAACAGAAATAATTTTAAACTCATAAAAGAACAATCTGCCATAGTAAAACATCTGATTGATTTTCTGACTCTCTATATCAATAAAAAATCATTTAATGATTTCAGTTATGGAATGATCAGCCATAGATTTTGTAATGAAAAAGAAGAACTTGCAAAAGGAGTGAAAAGTGAATAGTGAATAGTAATTACTATCCAATTCTATTCACTATTCACTTTTCACTGTAATTAAAATTTTATGTTAAAAGCTTTAAAGGAGCTAGTATCAAAAACTGTTTTCATAGATGAACGTATAAATGGTTCTTTTATTTTTGAAGGTGACCATGAAGATATCATTGATGATTACATAAATAAGTGGCATGAAGTTGTAGCAAAAGGAGATAGCAAGACCTTTGAAAAACGCCTCTCTCTTGATAATCTGGATTTAAACTCTGTAAGGAACATTTTAGGAACAATTTCTTTTAATGAACATCTGCCGGAATGGACAGAAATATTTGAAGAGATTATCAACAAAGAAGTTTTAGAGAAAAAATATATTACCTGTAACAGTGATGCCCGCGATGCCGTTCCTTTTCAGGAAATTCTTTACCCTTTTGTTTTAATAGCCAGAAAAGAGCTTTTGAAGACAGAAATCACACATTTAGCCAGTGAGGAAAGTTTCAATACTTTTGAGCGTAATCTTCTCCGGTTATTGAGTAATTTATGTGCAGAAACATTGTATTATGAATATATAATATACTGCACCGGCAAACAACCTTCTTACGAACTTTATCTGGATCAGGCCAGAAAGAGAGTAAACCCTGAATATTATAGCAATTTTATAGAAGACTTCTTTAATGATTCTTTTATAAATTTCTTTAGTAAATATCCTGTAATGGCCCGTTTTGTTTCCAGTTGCATAAAACTATGGATAGAAGGAACATGTGAATTTTTCACGAGACTGGAAGAAGATTTACCGGAAATTTCCAGAGTTTTCTGTAAAGGTGAAAAACCGGGAAAAGTTGTCCAGGTAAAGCCAGGTATTTCCGATACACATAACAGAGGCAGGTCTGCAATAGCCATTACCTTTTCTTCCGGATTGAAATTGATCTATAAACCGAAAGATCTTTCTACAGAAATTGTTTATTTTAAAATACTTTCATGGTTTAATGAACATATATCACTGAAGTTTAAAACACTTAAAATAATTAACCGGCTTCATTACGGCTGGGTAGAGTTTGTAGAACACAGGCCATGTAACAATAAGGAAGAAGTGAAGAATTATTACAGGAGAATGGGTCATTTTCTGTGTGTTATATATGTTATGGGAGGCTCTGACTGTCATTGTGAAAATATTATAGCTTCCGGAGAATATCCTGTGTTTGTAGATTTAGAAACACTTATGCAGGCCTATATAGGCTCGGATAATAAAGAATATAAAGATAGAGCCTGTGTGATTGCAGATAATAAATTAACCAGATCTGTTCTTAAAACAGGCCTTTTACCTAACTGGGTAATACAGGAAAACGGCGAAGCCTGTGACATAAGCGGCATATCAGGGCCAAGTATCAGAAGAAATTCTGTTCTCCGGGAAAAAGAAAATCTCTCAGACAGACAAATATTGACAGGAACAGAGAGATTCCGAAATGTCTTTAATTTACCTGTTCTTTCCGGTGAACTTATTATGCCTTTTGAATATATTGACAGTATAGTCAACGGGTTCAGGGAAATATACATGCTTGTTATAGAACACAGAGACTATCTTCTTTCATCTCATAGCATTTTAAATGAATTACAGAGTCAAAAGTTTCGTTTTATATACCGTGGTACAAGGGTTTACAATATGTTGTTCAGAAAACTGCTGAGACCTGTTTTCCTGAAAGACGCTATTTTATTCAGTATTGAACTGGATGTTATTACAAGAGCAATCTTAAAATTTGAACAGAATAAATTATATCCTCTCATAAAATCTGAAATATCCAGTATTGAAAGACTTGATATTCCTGTTTTTACAGGTTATTCGGACAGGAATGATTTAATTCTCCCTGATGGGCATATAATAGAAAATGTGTTCGAAGAACCGGCTTACAGCCGTATTATAACCTGTGTAAAAGGAGCAGGACATGAGGATATGGCATGGCAGATTTCTCTTATAAGGGGAGCATTATACGAAAAGACGAAATCTGTCGAAATATGTCATGGCAACATAGAAACGGGTATGCCTTCTATTGAAGAAGAAGCTTTAAGTCAGGTTCTTTTACTCGCAGAACATCTTGAGAGACTTGCCATATGTTCTGACCCGGGGGAAGCAACATGGATTGGATATGAATATATGCCGGGAGGAGACATATTACAGTTAAGACCGGCAGGTTATAACATGTACAGCGGATGCTGCGGCATTTCACTTTTTCTTGCTGCCCTTGCCAGGGTTACTCATAATAACAGGTTTCACAGACTTGCTTTGTCTGCCGTAGAAGCTACCTGCAGAGACATTAAAGATAAGAGGCTGAAAGACAGAGTTATGGAAAACGGTACAGGAGGACTGGTCGGTCTTGGTTCTATTGTATACAGTCTTGTATCTGTCAGTCAGTTTCTCGGAGCATCGAAACTTATTGAAACGGCAAAAATAGCGTCTTTACTTATAAAAGATCTGATAACATCTGACAATCGTTTTGATATTACAGGCGGTTCAGCAGGAGCTTTACTTGCCTTGCTCAAACTTTATGATCTGATCCATGAGAGGGAAATTCTGGAAATAGCAAGAAAATGCGGAAGCCATCTTCTGGAAAAGAGGGTTAAAAGTTCAACAGGCTACAGGGCATGGAAAACAGCGGGAAATCATTTGCTATCAGGATTTTCTCATGGAGTTTCCGGCATAGCATATGCATTACTTCGCCTTTACAGCTACACGGAAGAGAAAGATTTACTGGAAGCTGCAAAAGAAGCAATATTATATGAAAATACACTCTATTCAAAACATTGCGGTAACTGGTTGGATTTAAGAGAAGCTGAAGATAGGCCTGAAGAAAAAAGATTTAAAAATTCCTGGTGTCATGGTGCACCGGGGATTGGTCTGGGAAGGATTGGAGGGCTATTTGTTCTTGACAGTGAAGAGATAAGGAAAGATATCGATATATCAATAGAGAGAACTATTAAAACATTACTGGACTGCGATTATCTCTGCTGCGGAAATTTCGGACTCGTTGATATTCTGTTAACTGCAGCCATGAAACTTGACAGAAGTGATTTAAAAAAAGAAGCTTTATTGAAAGCATCTCTCATATCGGGGAAAGCAAAAGAGAGGGGTTTTTTCAACACAGGCTATGAGAATGATTTCTGCGCAGGTTTTTTCCAGGGAATCTCCGGAATTGGCTATGAACTTATCCGTTTAAACAATCCGGATATTCCGTCAGTATTATTACTGGAATGAGCAATATTTATAATACTCTGAAAAATGTCTGGAGGAATAAGATATGAAAATATTATTTATAGAGAACTTTCAATATATCCATGGTACCTATAAATATCCCAATATAACCCTGGGATTACTGGGTCTGGCTACAATTTTGAAAGAAAACAATTATGATGTTGAATTGATAAATTTCAATTATTTATTTTTAAATAACCTGATAAATTATGATTTTGATACAGAAAAAAAATTTGAAACTATGGCTGACTATATAATGGATAAAGAGCCTGATATAGTAGGATTCACTGCTCTGTGCAATACCTTCCACAATGTTCTCTTATTATCCAGAATCATTAAAGAGAGGAATAATAAAATCAAAATAATACTCGGAGGACCTCATGCATCACTCGCACCTGAAACTGTATTAAAAGATTACCCGTGGATTGATTTAGTATGCGTGGGAGAAGGTGAAAGAAATATCGTCAGTATAATAAAAGGCCTGAGAAATGACTCTCTCACCTCTGTACCCGGTATTGTATACAGAAATGATTCACAGATTATAAGAACCCATGACAGTGAAATGGTAAAAGATTTAGATTCTTTACCTTTATTAAATTACGATTTAATCCTGTCTTTTAAAGACATAACCTTTGTCGACATAGAGGCAGGGAGAGGCTGTCCTTACAGATGCACTTACTGTGCAACAAATAAATACTGGAAGTATAATTTCAGATTAAAATCTGTAGATCGTATATGTAAAGAGATTTTGGAAGTAAAGAAAATCCTGGGTGATAAAAAGGTTTTCTTTAATTTTATCCAGGATAATCTTACAACAAACTATGATTTTATAATAAATTTATGTGACAGATTACAGGAACTGCATATTCAATGGGGATGTAATGCAAGACTTGATACACTGGATGAAAAACTCATTAAACGAATGGCAGACGCAGGCTGTACCAAGCTTCTTATGGGGCTCGAATCTGCGTCTCCGTCTATGCAGAAACACATTAACAAAAACTTGAACCTTGAATCTGTGGAGACTATTGTTGACCTTCTCAAAAAATATAATATAGACCCACTTATATCATTTATGTACGGCTTTCCGGATGAGACAGAGGAAGATTTACTTCTCACATTAAATATGATTTATTCTATAGTAAAAAAAGGTATTTTTACTCATCTCCATTCCTTATGTGTTTTACCGGGCAGCCAGTTATTTGAACATTATAAAGATAAACTGGTATTAAGAGATTTTTATTCCACTGTCATAGAGGCGTCTGAAACTAAAACCCTGAGCTCTATGAACCTGAACAATAAAGAATTATTTTCTCAATTTTATATACTTGAAGATTCCCTTGCAGATAAATATTTTCTCCTTCCAGGATTTATCAATCACATCTTTATAAGGTTATATCCTTTTTTCCAGGAGACACTTGATCTATTATTGGAGGAATTTGACAATGATTTATTGTCTTTCTATAAAGATTTCCTGAATAATACAGAGCAATTTGCAGCTTTTTTTAAGAATAAAGAACATGAAAAATTTGTAATAAAAAATGGTATCTTAATAAGGAATACTGACCTGGTTGAACATCTGATAAAATTTTTAACAGAATATATAAATAATAAGTCTCCAGGCGATTTCACTTTCAGCATGATTTCTCACAAATTGTGTGAAGAAATAGAAGCTTTCTCCAATAAACAGGATATTAAAGTAAAAGGGAAAGTCTATCCCCAGTGGTTCAGGAAAGATTAAGAGAAATTCAGTCTATACTACTACAGACTGAGACTTTAACAGAGTTCAGTCAAAAATTGAAGGGGGTTTATGTTGATAGCTTTATGTAACCTTACAACAATGTTTTACAGAGAAGGCAATTTTGTGTCTGCAACAAATAATTACAGAGGTGCCTCTCCTTATAATATTTATCTCCTTGCTGCCATTATGGAACAGGAAGGATATGAAATTTCTATAAAAGACTGGACAGGAAAAAAATTTGAACTTCAGGAAATAACAGATGAACTTCTCGGTTTTGACGTAATCATGATGTCAGCTAATTCCTGGAACTGGTATCCCACTGCATGTCTCATAGAAAAGCTCCGCTCTGTAAGAGATGATCAGATATTTGTAGTTGGAGGATTACAGGCAACACTGTTCGGACAAAAAATCATGGAAGAATATCCTGTTGACTATGCAGTAAGAGGAGAGGCAGAAAAGTCTGTAATTCCCCTTCTCAGGCTTATAGAAAAAAAAGGAAAACCACAGGAAGTTCCCGGACTGATATATAAGGAAAATGGAGAAATAAGGTTAAATCCCGTGTCTCCCCTGATGACACCTGAAGAGATGTCTCTTCTTCCTCTTCCTCTCTATGAAAAGCTCCAGGAAAGTGCATACAGTTGCCTTTCCATAGAATCGTCAAGAGGATGTGTCAATCACTGTATCTATTGTTCCGTGCCCTATCAGAGAAGCTGGCGTCCTTTAAGTGCAAAAACCTTTGTTGACCGTATAGAAGCTTATATTCCCTATCTGGGAAAGGTATCGACAGGGAAATTTATCTTTATTGACGACAGTTTCATAATAGATATTAAAAGAGCAAGAGAAATAGCAGCAATCCTGAGGGAAAGACAGATTGACATAAAGGCTCTGTGGAACAGCCATGTAATGGAACTATTTGAGGAAGAAATGCTCACGGAACTCGATCCTTATACAGATTCAATACTTGTCGGGGCAGAATCCTTTCATGAAGAAACCCTGAAAAAAATAGGTAAATATTTTAAACCGGAAGATATTCTGAAAGGTACGGAAATAGCAATAAAAGCCGGTATAGACAAAAAACTGTTATTTTCATTTATTATCGGTTTTCCATGGCAGAATAAAGAAATTATTATAAAAGAAATAGATAAAATTTATTCTCTTGTATCTACAAGCAGCGCCAGTGCCCTTATTAACTGGCTCGTCTTAAATCCCGGTTCCCGCATATGGAATGAATTTTATAACAAAAAGAAAGTACCTCTCCGTAAGTACCACACAATTTATGAAGAATGGAAAGAAGAGGTATTTCCTCTGAGTGCCACAGAAGTGGAGGAAATAAAATCTTATGTAAAATCTTTACAAAATTCCATTACTGGAGGAACATACAGGCTTCAGTACAATGTATTCAGATAAGGGAGTGTGTAAAAACAACAGATGCTTTCAGGTACAATGGGAAAAGAAATTTATTGTCGTGAGTCGTGAAGAGTGAAAAGTGAAAAGTGCAGGATTTATCCGCCATTCACTATTCACTTTTCACCAATTAAGGAGTATTATTATGTTGATAGCTTTATGTAATCTTGCCACTATGCCATATAAAGAAGGTAACTTTGTTCCCGGGAAAAATCCCTTTGCTCACAGAAGTCCCTGTCCTTATAATATTTATCTCCTTGCTGCCATTATGGAACAGGGAGGATATGAAATTTCTATAAAAGACTGGACGGGAAAAGGATGTGAATTTCAGGAACTGGTCGGGGAACTTATCGGTTTTGACGTAATCATGATGTCAAGTAATTCCTGGAACTGGTATCCCACTGCATGTCTCATAGAAAAACTCCGCTCTGTAAGAGATGATCAGATATTTGTAGTTGGAGGATTACAGGCAACACTGTTCGGACAAAAAATCATGGAAGAATATCCTGTTGACTATGCAGTAAGAGGAGAGGCAGAAAAGTCTGTAATTCCCCTTCTCAGGCTTATAGAAAAAAAAGGAAAACCACAGGAAGTTCCCGGACTGGTCTATAAGGAAAATGGCGCAATAAGGTTAAATCCCGTGTCTCCCCTGATGACACCTGAAGAAATGTCACTTCTGCCTCTGGCTCTCTATGAAAAGCTTCAGGAAGGAACTTATAACTGGCTTTCAATAGAAGCCTCAAGAGGATGTGTCAATCACTGCAGCTATTGTTCCACTCCCTATCAGATAAACTGGCGTCCTTTAAGTGCTGAAACTGTAGTTGATCGTATAGAATCTTATATTCCCTATCTGGGAAAGGTATTGACAGGGAAATTTATCTTTATTGATGACAGTTTCATAATAGATGTTAAAAGAGCAAGACAAATAGCACGACTCCTGAGAGAAAGACAGATTGATATAAAGGCCATATGGAACGGTCATGTAACGGAACTATTTGAGGAAGAAATGCTCATAGAACTTAATCCCTATACTGAAGCCATATTCGTAGGTGCAGAATCATGTCATGAAGAAACTCTGAAAAAAATAGGGAAACATTTTAAACCGGAAGATATCATGAAAGGTGCGGAAATAGCCGTTAAAACCGGTACAGATAAAAAACTATTCTTTTCATTTATTATCGGTTTTCCATGGCAGAATAAAGAAATTATTATAAAAGAAATAGATAAAATTTATTCTCTTGTATCTATAACCGGCGCCTGTGCTATTATCAGATGGCTCCTGTTAAATCCCGGTTCCCGCATATGGAATGAATTTTATAACAAAAAGAAAGCACCGCTTCGAAATTTTCGCAAACTTTATCAGGAATGGAAAGAAGAGGCCTTTCCTCTGAGTGAAGAAGAAGAGCAGGAAATAACCTCTTATGCAATATCTTTACAAAATTCTATTCCAGGAGGAACATACAGGTTTCAATTTCTCCAGGGAATTAATAATATGATAAAAAACATATTCCCTGGTACATAAATTTCCGGTTATTATGTGGTCGTGACGGGTAAGGCGCAATGGCATTAAGATAAGAAAATGACGTTTTATTTTCCCTCCCTTGAGGGAGGGACTAAGGGAGGGTGTCTTTCAAATGAAAATATTATTTATCGTGCCTTTCGATCATGTTTCTTTCCTTCATGGAACATATATTATGCCTCTGGGATTAATCAGCCTTGCCACAATTCTAAAAGAAAATAATAAAGATGTTGAAATAATAGACTTCAATTATTTATTTTTTAATAACATAGTGGAATATAGTAAAGATCAGGGAAAAAACATGGAAACCATGGCTGAATATATACTGGGTAAATCCCCTGATATTATCGGATTTACCTGTGTTTCCGTCACTTTTCATCATGTATTGTTTTTATCCCGTCTTATTAAAAATAAAAATAATAATATTAAGATAATATCAGGAGGGCCGCAGGCATCGAATTTTTCAGAGAAAATTCTGGAAAATTTCCCATGGATTGATTTAATATGCAGGGGTGAAGGGGAACATAAGATCTTACATATCATAAAAGGACTGGAGACCGATGATTTAACAGACGTTCCCGGCATAATCTACAGAAATAATGATATAATTTCAGAAAATGCAGATATACCTCTGATAGAAGATATGGATACATTACCCCTGTTGAATTATGCTCTCAGCCCCGGAGGTTACGAAGGCAAAATTTCTATGGAAATAAGCAGAGGCTGTCCTTATAATTGTATCTTTTGTTCAACATCAAAGTACTGGAAGAGAAAATTCAGGGTAAAATCCATAGAACGTATTTGCAGGGAAATATCACTTATAAAAGAAGCTATTCCTGATAATCATAAACTTTGTATCAATTTTATTGATGATAATTTCACAACAAATCATAATTTTATAATGAATTTGTGTGCCGAATTGAGAAAATTTGATATTACATGGACCTGCAACGGGAGACTCAATACACTGAATGAAGAACTTATTAAACAGATGGCTCTTTCTGGATGCAGGTCTGTTTTTATGGGCATAGAATCAGGTTCTCCCCGGGTACAGAAATATATTAACAAAAATTTGAATCTTGAAAAAGTTAATTCTATTTTTGATACTATATTAAAATATAATATTAAACCTACTGTGTCATTTGTTTATGGCTTCCCCGGGGAAACAGAAGAAGAACTGAATTTAACCTTAAATATGATTTATTCTTTACTTAAAAAGGGAGTGTATCTGTGCAGATTACATTCTCTCTGTGTCATCACGGGCACAAAATTATTTGAAGACCATAAAGATAATTTGATTTTAGGTAATCTGATGTTAAAAGATTTTTATTCAGACCCGGCAGAGGGGGCTAATTTTGAAGATTGCAGAGCCCTTATTATGAAGGACAAAAAATTATTTCCTCATTTTTATACTCTTAAGGATTCCCTCTGTGAGAAATATTCTATGCTGGATAAGTTTGTAAATTTTATTTTTAAGCTCTATAATTTTTTTCCTGAGACAATTACTTCTCTGGTCAGCTTATTTAATGATGATATATTATCTTTCCATAAAGATTTTCTGAGCAATACACAGAAATTTGCAGATTTTTATAATAATAATGAACATCTGAATATTATAATGAAAGATGGCAGTCCGGTAAAGAATTCAGAATTAGGTAAACAGGTAATAATTTTTCTGACGGAATATATAAATAATAAATCATTGAGTGATTTCAGTTTCAACATAATTTCTCATAAATTTTGTGAGGAAATAGACCATAAAGCAGGGAAAATATCTCTTTTACCTGCGGTTCAGGAGTGAGTAATGAAAATACTGTTTATCGTGCCTCTGGATCATATGACTTTTAATAATGTCATATATATTATGCCTCTGGGTTTGCTCAGCCTTGCTACAATTCTGAAGGAGAACAATGAAGATGTTGAGATAATAGACTTCAATTATTTATTTTTAAATAAGATGGTGGAATACAGTAACGATCAGGTAAAAAACATGGAAACAATGGTTGAATATATACTGGGGAAATCTCCTGATATTATCGGATTTACAGGTGTTTGCAGCACCTTTCATAATGTATTGTTTTTATCCAGTCTTATTAAAGATAAAGATAATCATATTAAGATAATGTTAGGAGGACCTCAGACATCGAGTTTATCTAAAGAAATCCTGCAGATGTTCCCCTGGATCGATTTAATATGTGTCGGAGAAGGAGAAAATAAGATCTCAGCCATCATAAAAGGACTGGAGAGGAATGATTTAACAGACGTTGCCGGTATAACTTATAGAAATAACGGTATGATTTTACAAAATACAGACATGCCTCTCATAGAAGATCTGGACGCTTTGCCTCTGTTAAATTATACTCTCAGCCCCGGAGGTTACACCGGAGGCAATGTTTCTATGGAGATAACCAGAGGCTGTCCTTATAACTGTATCTTCTGTTCAACATCACAGTTCTGGAAGCGCAGGTTCAGAACAAAATCCATAGAACGTATCTGTAAAGAAATAGCAATCATAAAAGAAATTTCCCATAAGGATAAGCTTTTTGTCAGTTTTATCGATGATAATTTTACAACAGATTATAATTTTACAATGAAATTATGTCATTCCCTGCAAAAACTTGATATTAAATGGGATTGCAGTGCCAGAATCGATACGGTGGATGATGAGCTTATAAAACAGATGGCTCTTGCAGGATGTGCCGGTATTTTTCTGGGGATAGAATCAGGCTCACCCCGTATACAGAAATATATTAAGAAAAATTTGAATCTTGAACAGGTTAATCCTCTCATTGATACTATGATAAAATATAATATTAAACCGATTGTATCATTTATGTATGGTTTTCCTGAAGAAACGGAAGAAGACCTGAATTTAACATTAAATATGTTATATTCTGTATTAAAAAAAGGCAGTCATAGAACACAATTACAGTGCTTATGTATTCTGCCGGGAACTCAATTATTCAATCAATATAAAGATAAGCTTGTTTTTAAAGATTGTCATTCGAGCCTGACAGATAATTACATCTTCGAATCCTGTAATTCTTTTATTATTGAAAACAGGGAAATATTTCCCAATCTTTACGTGCTTGAAAATACCCTTGCAGATAAATACCCTCATCTGGACAGGTTTGTTACTTTTATATTTACTCATTTATACAGGTTTTTTCCTGAAACACTCAATCTGATATTAAATCTATTTGAAAATAATTTATTAACCTTTTATAATGATTTTCTATTTACTGCTGATGGTTTATCAGATTACTGGATTACAGAAGATTACCGGAAAGATTTAACAGGAACAGCAGGACTTACGAAAAAAGCTATTGCTTTTCTGACAGAATATATAAATAATAAATCATTTAATGATTTCAGTTTCAAAATAATTTCCCATAAATTTTGTGCGGAGAAAAGCAATATGATAACGGTTTATAAAGATTCTCAGAAAAGAGAGGATGAGAAATAAATCAATAAATATTTACCTGGATTATATAAAATGTTATACTGTAAAAGTAATTTTTTTAAATTTCCACAAAAAATATTAGAGAGAGGAGACAGGGTAAAATTATGAAATATGGAGAGAAACATAACGCACTGATTCAGAAACTGTGGAAGGATGCAAAATTTAAAGACGAATTTCTGAAAGACCCCAAAAAACATCTCGGAGAAGCATTTGGAACTAAACTGCCTGATGACATGCATTTTGAAGTCTTACAGGAAACTAAAGGGAAACATTATTTTGTTATTCCTGTAAATCCGGCAGATTACGGTAAAGAATTGAGTGATGCACAATTACAGGAAGTTGCCGGAGGCACAATTGGTGTAGTCGGTATGGTTGTGGCTGTAACATACTCCGAGTGCTGAGAATTGTAATCATAATATACTGGAGAGGAGAAAATTAAAAACCATGAAACACAGTGAGAAACATAATGCATTGATCCAGAAACTCTGGAAGGATGCAAAATTTAAAGAGGAATTTCTGAAAGATCCTAAAAAACATCTTGGAGAAGTATTTGGCACAAAACTGCCTGATGATATTAACATTGAGGTTTTACAGGAAAGTAAAGGGAAACATTATTTTGTCATTCCTGTAAATCCTGCAGATTATGGGAAAGAACTCCGTGATTCTCAATTAGAGGAAGTTGCCGGAGGAACAGTAGATATAATAGCTATTATTGTTGTAACAGTAGACGCATGTTAAATATTAAATGAAATTATTACTCCGGAAAGTCATTTCCAGAGTAATAATTTCATTAAAAAAAATATTCTATGAAAATATTACTTATAGAGAATTTTCAATATATCCATTCTATCTATAAATCCCCCGGTATACCTCTGGGATTATTAAGTCTGGCTACAATCTTAAAAGAAAAAGATTATGATGTGGAACTGATAAACTTCAATTATTTATTTTTAAATAACATAATAAATTACGATTTTGATACAGGAAAGAAATTTGAGATTATGGCCGACTATATAATGAATAAAGATCCGGATGTAGTAGGATTTACGGTTCTGTGCAATACCTTTCACAATGTTCTGTTATTATCACAGCTAATTAAACGGAGGAATAGCAAAATCAAAATAATACTGGGAGGCCCTCATGCATCAATTGTGCCTGAAACTATTTTAGGAGATTACCCGTGGATTGATCTGGTATGCGTGGGAGAAGGTGAAGGCAATATAGTAAGTATAATAAAAGGTCTGGAAGGTAACTCACTCACCTCTGTCCCAGGTATTGTATACAGAAATAATTCAATGATTATAAGAAATCCTGACAGTGAAATGATAAAAGATCTGGATAGTTTGCCTTTATTAAATTATGACTTGATCCTGTCTTTTAACGACATAACCAGTGTTCCCATAGATGCAGGGAGAGGCTGTCCTTACAGGTGTATCTACTGCGCAACAGGTAAATACTGGCACCATAATTTCAGATTAAAATCTGTAGATCGTATCTGTAAAGAGATAGAGGATGTAAAAAACATTCTGGGTAATAAAAAACTTTTCTTTAATTTTACCCATGATAACCTTACAACAAACTATGATTTTGTAATGAATTTATGTGACAGATTAGAGGAACTCAATATTGAATGGGGATGTAATGCAAGGCTCGACACATTGAATGAAAAACTCATTAAAAGAATGGCAGAAACAGGGTGTACCAGGATTCTGATGGGACTGGAATCCGCATCTCCGGCTGTACAGAAACATATTAACAAAAATTTGAACCTTGACTCTATCGATAATATTATTGATATTATGGGAACATATAATATAGTACCTTTTATATCATTTATATACGGATTTCCCGAAGAAACAGAGGAAGATTTAGTTCTCACATTAACTATGCTTTATTCTATACTTAAAAAAAATATTGTTATTCATTTACATTCCTTATGTGTTTTACCCGGTACTCAATTATTTGAAGATTATAAAGATAAATTAGTTCTGAGAGATTTTTATTCCACCCTTGTAGAAGCTTCCGATCATGAAATTTTAAAGTCTATAAACCTGAAAAATAAAGAATTGTTTTCTCAATTTTACATACTTCAGGATTCACTCGTAGATAAATATTTTCTCCTTCCCGGTTTCATTAATCATATACTGATAAAATTATACCATTTCATACCTGAGACATTCGATTTATTATTAAAACTATTCGACAATAATTTATTGTCTTTCTACAAGGATTTCCTGGATAATACAGAGAAATTTGCACGTTTTTATAATAATAAAGATCATGAAAAAATTATAAGGAAAAATGATACCTTAATAAGAAATACCGAACTGAATGAACATGTAATAAATTTTTTAACGGAATATATAAATAATAAGTCACCAGGTAATTTTACCTTTAGTATAATTGCCCACAAATTTTGTGAAGAAATAGACCATAAAGGAGGAGTAAAGAACCTTCCCCACTGGTTAAAGAGAGGCTAATCTCATCCTCATAATCTGTTTCTCAGGACAGCTCTGCAATAATCATAGAATGAAAGTTATTCTTACTGACAGGGCGATATTTTAACAAAAAGTTAACAATTGAGGAATTAAATAATATTGCCATGAAGCTTCAGGAATGTTAAAATAAAAATTACTGAAGGGTGAAGGGTGAAGGGAAAAAGATTTTATTAAATATTAGTACTCAACTCACTAAAGAATAAGAGGAGGTATCTATTTATGAATATAAATACATCGACTCACATTAAAGGGAATATTC
>CALARM010000077.1 GCA_937888925.1 uncultured Synergistia bacterium
TTCCTGAATTTCTTCTTCAGTTTCTTCCTGAATTTCTTCTTCAGTTTCTTCCTGAATTTCTTCTTCAGTTTCTTCCTGATATTGAGGCCTGTTTTGTTCTTCTATTATTAATTCTTGAATAATTTTTAATTCATTCTGTGCTTCTTTATGTGCTGGCTTGATGCTCAAGACTTTATTCAGCAGTTCTTCAGCTTTGCTATAAAGTTTTTTCTCTCTGGCGCATTCAGCGGCTTTAATGTAATTTGCCAGAGCACCTCTTGTGCTACCCATCATTTCTGATATAAAGGCTATTTTTTCTATAACGTTTATATTGTCCGGTTCTATTTTAACCAGTTGTCTGAGAGCCATTATTGCAGCATCATATTTTTTTATTTCGAAATTAAGCTCTGCGAACTCTCTTAAAGCTTCCTTGTGTGACTCTTCCACTCTCAGAACTTTTCTATAAAATTCAATAGCATTGTCTTTATTATTTAAGTCTTTGTAAATAGCGGCTATGCTGAAAAGAGCCTGAGCATCCTGTTTATGCTCTATAATTTTATTATAAATTTCAAGTGCCCTCTCCGGCTCTTTATTTATTCTATAAAATTCTCCTAATTTTTTATGTAATAATATGCCTTCTTCTATTTTTTCATCATTGTAAAAGCTATTTATTTGTTCCATTATAGAGTCATGAGTGACAGAGCCATCAAGTAAAGCCGCTATATCAGGATCTTGAACAAAATCTAATTTTTTATCTTCACTGAGTCCAGACATACTTATCTCCCTTAATTATATAATTTCAAGGATAATTTATATATATGTGTATGAAGAACGATATTATCTTCGTTTTGAATCATAAAAACCCTTCATTAAAGGGAAATAATTTATGAATATATTTGATAGTGTTATATTAAGTTCTATAGGCTGATATTTTATCCCCGTCTGTATAGAATAACAGTTTATATATTCTGTCATAAAAATAAGCTGGTTTATCATTATCCAGGTCTATTTTAGAATCCATATTTCCGTTCTCTATATTTATGGTGCCCACTCCCTGTATATCGGAATTCTGTTCATCTTCTCCATAAACATAAAAATATATATTTTTTTGTTTCGTCAGGAGTTGCATACGTTCCTTTCTGATCTTAACAGACTGAGAAAATCCCGGAGTATTTCTAAAAGCATTTGAGCCTGCCCAGAAGGTTTTTTCTTTCTGCGTCTGTCGATATAATCTGTCTTCTGCTGCATTTCTATTCATGCTTCTGTTTATATCATATGCTGAATAGCCAAGCATTAATGGCAGGGCAAGACCTCCTGTGCATAAAGCTATAGCTGCTCTTATTAAAATTCTGTTAGGAAGCATATCAAGAAATCCCGGCTTCTGTTCCTTAAAGCCTGTCAGCCAGATTTTATGTCCGCTGTTCAGATCATAGCAGCCAACTTTCTGCCCTGATTGAACAAATACTTTTTTTTCTTTTTCATAGGCTACTGTAATAACGGGATTTTCGAAATCTATAGTTGTTTTGTATACATCTTTACCTGTTTTTTTGTCAATAGCTATTAAGGATATTTTATCTGAAAAGAGGATTTTATCCTTAACCGGAACTATATTGGTTATAGGCTCCTGACAGTTGTAAAATTTCCATGCAGTTGTACCTGTTTTTGCATCTAAAGCAAATACTCCTACAGGAGCTACATTTTTTATATCATTAAGATTGCATTTAAGAAAGGTTCCTCCTATTTGCCCGAATATCTTTCCGTTATCGTAATACATAAGAGGAACAAGACCAAAATTTTCCGAAGCCCAGAGAACACTTCCATCTTTACGATTTATGGCTCTTACTATACCTGAGCCGGAGGTGTATATGGTTTTATCGGTAATTATGGCATCACCATCGGTTCTTACAAAGGTTTCGTCTTTATTAACTGTGTATGTGGTATACCATAATTGTTTTCCTGTTTTGTAGGAAAATTTTCTGAGACCATCATAAAAAAAGTATATTTCATCATCTATGAAAACAGGGGGATAAAAACCACTTACATCATATTTATTGCCGAAAATTAAAACCCCTGAGGATTTTGTCCCGTTAAATGAACTGTTAAATTCTGATTCCCAGTTAATCTTGCCTTTGAATATGTTTATATTATATATATGGGGACGAACTCTGTCACCACTATCACTATCTATGAGATAAAGAAATGACCATCTTTCAAGTACTGGTAAAATTTCAATAGTTTTACCTTTTATATTATTATTTTCCCATAGCTTTTTTCCTGTGAGAATTTCATAGGCTTCCAGTTTATATTTCCTGTCTTTTTCTATCTCCCTGTTTACAAGAAGAATATCTGTTCCGTCAATAATTACAACATCATTTCTATTAATGTCCGGCCCGCTTTCTAACGACCAGATCGCTTCTCCTCTTCTTTCGGAAAGAGCATAGAGTTTTTTATTGCTTCCCACTATTAATACATCAAAATCTGTCTGAACCAACCAGTCTATATCTTTATCGAATTCCCTGTCCCACAGAGGGGATGTCATAGGGTATACCTGGCAGGGTTGTATTAGTAATAAAGATATTAATGTTATTATTAAAATTTTAGAAATAGAAAAATTCCCGAAGTTTCTTTTGATTGAAAACATTTGATTTTACTCACTCCTTAATCATTGATCTTTTAAGAATTACAGAATTCAAACCAGTATAAAATTAAAAAAATATCCATCTAATTTTTAGGTTGTGGTGAGCATAAATAATAATATATACTCTCGTGACACGTCACGGGAGAAAGGTTTTGTTATCTTAATGCTCAAATCAGTAAATTTCTAATGTGACAAAGCCAGTATTCTTCATTTGTTTTTTAAAACCTTCTATAATTAATAACCTTGTAAAGTGTAATGCAAAATACATAGAAATATAACCAATTACGTATTAAGCTTTATTTAAATTTTAATAAGAACCTAATAGTGCTCTCAAAAAAAATTAAAATATGATTTAATTACTTATAAAATTTATATTTTTCTATGAATTTCATAGAAGAAAACGGAAAATTTTAACATGGTGGACTATATAATAATTTTTATCTGTTTAAAGGAGATTTTTTATTTCAAAGCGAAACATATTGCTATTACTTAGTACCGTAACAGGTAAAAGGGTACCCGTAAAAAGCTTCTGCCTGGCAGGCTCTGGAGAAGAAAAATTAGTTTTTTATATAGAATTAAAAATTAAATAAGGGTTAATTTATTGTCTGTAAAACAAATTATATAAGGCAAATTATTTTTCTTCGTAAGAGCCTGTCATGCAGAAGCTGGCAAAATGGTTACTAATTTACCTGGTGTGGTATTTAGCAATGTATCTATTTGAAAGATATGTGATTGTATGCAGGAAGAATATGAAATTCAGGAGAAGAAGAAAGATTATATTTGTCTTTTTTTTGCTCTTATATGTTCAATATTATCTATTATTCTTGTATTTTTATTTATAGCAGGAATCTATCACCCGGAAAACTCTTTAAATAAATTACCGAATGATATAGCAGTACGTTTATATAATTTTGCTCCAGAGCCGCTTGAAAGAATGTTTTTTATCACAGGAGTTATTCTTTCTCCTATATTAATAACTTTCTTTTTTTTTCTTATTAAAACCTTTATATCGATAAAGATAAGAAATTTATCTGATATAAATAAGCTATATAAAATTTTTATATTCCTTTCTTTAATTATTATAATAGTTTTATCTTCAATTGATATCGTCTTTAATCCATTTTATTATGATATATCTGATATATCTGATGTTTTTGTACCCTTATTAATTTTTTCTTTTTTCTTATCCTATATTTTCGTTTATAAAGATTTAAAGTTATTATGGCTTGATTACATAGTAAACATAATTTGCTATATATTTATTTTACTCATTTCATTAAATTCTTTATGTGATCTTTATAATTTTAACAATGATTTACACTTTGGGACGCATTTTGGAACAGTTTTTTATGCAATTTCACAAGTTTTTTCAGGGAAAGTATTACTGGTTGATTTTATCCATCAATATGGTTTATATCCTCATTTTTTAGAACCACTCTTAAAGATTACAGGACTTACTCCTTTCAAATTTACCATTATTATGGGTATTTTAAATGGAATTTCTTTTTTTTATCTCTATAAATTTTTAAGAGAAGTTACAGAAAATAAAATTATAGCATCGCTCGGTTTCTTAACGATGATCTGGTATAATTATTTTTTAGGATATTTTTTTCAAATAAAATTTTTTTATTATGATCCTTTTTTTCAGTATCATCCTGTAAGATTTTTATTCCCCAGTTTATCTATATATATTACATGGAGGTATTTTAAGAAAAACAATTCTTTCCTTTATTTTTCTTCTTTTTTCTTTTATTCATTTGCTGTTTTATGGAATTTTGATACAGGACTGGTGGTCTTTTTTTCATGGCTTTTACTTCTTATTTATAAAGAGTTAGTAGATAATAATGTAAAAATAGCTTTAAAAAAGATAGTAAAACATTTATTATATGGTTTTTTAATTTTTCTGACAATATTTTTTTTATATAATTTTTATATAAAATTACGATATGGTGTTTTCCCTGATTTTATAAGTTCCATAAAATATCAAAAAATATTTTATTTTTATGGTTTTTATATGTTACCTATGAAGATTATTCATCCATGGAATTTAGTTGTGCTCGTATATTTATATGGGTTAGCTTATGGTATTAAATCATTTTTTATTAGAAAAGCAGATTTTAAAACTTATGCAGTAGTATTTTTATCTATTCTGGGTTTTGGTATATTCAGTTATTTTCAGGGAAGAAGTGTTGATCCTAATTTACTGCTAGTTTCTTATCCTGCCTTATTACTTTTAACTATTTTTATAGATGAATTTTTTAGTAGAAAGCCTTCTTTTAAGTTAAGTTCATTATTATTGATTTCATTTTTATTATTTACAACAGTTGTAATGATTTCAAAAGTGCCTTTGTTTTTTATTAATTTAACAGATAGATTTGAAGCAATTATTGAAAAAGAACCGACAAATCTATCAAGAAACGCTTGTTTTATAATAAATAATACAAAACCGGGGGAAAAGGTTTTTATCATATCGAATCATTCCGGTGTTTATTACACTATGTCACATACAATATGCCCTTTAAATATCTCATCTATTACTGAGTTTTTTTTAAAAGAAGATTATTATACAATTTATAGATTCTTAAAAGAAAATAAACATAGTAAGGTATTTGTAGATAACACTTATGTTACTCTTGACTTGAATATGGTTTATAATCTTTTAGAGAAAAAGGAAAGAGTTAATTTATGTATAGAAGTTCCTGAGAATGATAACGGAGTGAGTAAGTTAAGATTATTTATAATGGATATTCTTATTAAAGAATATAAAGCAGTAAAATTGAGCTCTGACGGGAATATGATGCTTTTTGAGAAAGACTGAATTTATATTATGTAAGATAGAAAAATTTGTATTACTGTGATAAAATTATAATGAGTAATGTAGAGGGAGGTATATTTATGGAGCATATTAAAAGACCCATTTTAAACAGATGGGGTATATTTTTTTTAGTTCTTTTATTAATAATGTCCCTTATCAGTGTTTATATGGCAACCATTCCGAAATGGGCAGGGAAGCTTGATTGCCGAGTCCTCTGTGATAACATGTTCTGCCCCGGTACGAAAGGTACAATAAGAGTAATTACCCTTAATCATGACGGATTAAAGCCTGTAAAAGATGCAGATATAATGGTCTTCCTTTCTGCAAAGAACAGGACGTGGGAAGTTCTCAATAAGAAAAGCGATATATACGGTACTGTGGACGGAACTTTTGACATACCGTCAGATATGGAAGAAGGAGAAGGGACATTAACCGTTAAGATTTCTTCTTCTATCGGACAGGATAATATTACTCAAAAGATTACCTTATCCCGTCCCTGCAGAATTCTCCTTACTTCAGACAAACCTGTATACCAGCCGGGCCAGACCATTCATGTAAGATCTCTTTCTATGGAAAATGAAAATCTCTCTCCTGTAAAAGATAGAACTGCTACTATAGAAGTTGAAGACAGTAAAGGGAATAAAGTTTTTAAAACAGTAGATGAAAAAACATCTGACTATGGTATAGCTTCCGCAGATTTTATCCTTGCAAGAGAAGCCGATCCGGGAGATTATAAAATAAGGTCAATCGTGGGAGGAAATCAGTCTGAGATTACCGTTTCTGTCAAAAAATATGTACTGCCGAAATTCAAAGTGACCATTTCTACAGATAAAAAATTCTATCGTCCCGGAGAAACGATAAAAGGAGATTTAAAAGCAGACTATTTCTTCGGAAAACCTGTTTCTGGAGGTAATGTTAAAGTAGAACTTGCCTCTTATGATGTGGAATATCATAAATTTGCAGAAATTCAGGGTAAGACTGATGAAGACGGGAATTTTATCTTTGAACAGTCTCTTGAGAAATATCTTGTAGGACAGCCTCTTGAAGGAGGTAAAGGTATGGTTCGCTTCACTATTGAGGTAACAGATAAGGCAGAACACAAAGAAATAATCTATGAGACACTTTTCGTATCAAAAGATACTGTTCAGATTACACTTGTACCTGAAAGCGGGGAAATAGTGCCGGGTATAGAGAATATACTCTATCTTATTACATCTTACCCTGACGGCACACCATGCAGAGCAACTGTTTCCACGGAACTCGGCCAACAGGGGACTCAGAGATTTCAGACATCTTCTACAGGTATAGCAGAATTTACCCTGAAGCCGGAGTTTATGGGCAGGCAGATTGAACTCAATGCCAGTGACGGACTCGGTAATTCAGGTGCTATGTCCTATGTTCCTCAGACAGGTCAGACCGCAGAATCCATTCTTCTCCGTACAGATAAAGCTGTTTATAAAGATTCTGATGTTATGAACCTGGAAATTTTTTCCTCTACAGATGGAAGCGTATTTTTAGATATAGTAAAGAACCGCCAGACAAGACTCACTAAAATTCTTACAGTAGAAGATAAAAAAGCAAAACTCAATATTCCTCTTACTGATACCCTGGCAGGAACATTACAGATTAATGCTTACAGACTCAAAAAAGACGGAAATTTTACAAAGGATACGAAGATTGTTTATGTTGAGATAAGCAGGGATTTATCTGTAAAAGTACGTTCCGATAAAGATATATACAGGCCGGGGCGGACAGGTAAGATAGATTTTGAAGTGAAAGATAAAGAGGGTAAACCTGTTCCCGCCGCTCTCGGTATCTCGGTGGTAGATGAAAGTGTTTTTGCCCTTGCGGAAAAGGAACCGGGTCTGGAAAAGGTTTATTTTACACTGGAACAGGATCTGTTAAAACCGAAGGTTGAAGTATGCAAACATTATATTGACAGAGTAAGTGACGACCTCGTAAAGAAGAAAAATGATCAGAATACGGCAAGAGTTGCCTTCTGTTCCATCCCTGAAGATCCCTATTCTATTATGATAAATACTTATCCTGAAAGACTTGCCAGAATAATGGCAATACAGCAGAAATATTTCTATTTTCTTCAGTGGTTCGGCATGCTCTGTGTTATGCTCATTTTAATATTATCACCTCTTTCCATACTCGTTCTCACCTTTTATAACGAGCTTTTAAAGAGAAAAGATGAAGAGAGATTTATTTCTGTTAATAATGATAATCTTGTGTCCATGATCGTTTATGCAGGAGGGTTTTTTCTCGTATTTTTGACACCTTTCGTTGTTGGAATTTTGATCTCTATTATGTCGCAGATGGTCCATCATTATAGCAGGAATGAATATACAGCCCTTATATTTTCTATAGCAGCTATGGCTGTTGCAGCATTTATCTATATAATAACCATGAGAAAGAAAAACCGCTGTGAAGATATAAAGAAACTTAATACCCTCCGTTACTCCTTTTACCTGATACAGTTATTTGTTGCAGGATTAATTGTAACTGCTGCTTTTCTGCTGGCCTGTGCCATGACGGGAAAAGAACAGATAGGCGGTATATCAATGATCTTACTCTTTCTGACAGCAGTTATTTCTTCTATATTTATGAATTTTATACTCATTTATAATGCCCGATCTCATCTCGGCAAACACGGAAAATCCAATCTGTGGCATTTTATATATAACTTTGGATTTATTATTATTGCAGGACTTGGTGTGCTGGGGATCCTTTTTGCCGTAATAGCTCCTAATTTTTTAAGAGCAAGGGCACAGGGGCCGACTTTATCCGGTACTATTAAAGATGGTGGAAGTGATAGATCCACATTGTCTGTATCTTCAGAAGAAATATCTCCTTCATATGCGACAGGCCAGGGGCTGACACTGGATGGAGGAGGCTTCTCAGATAAAAAAGAAATAGTTCAGAACGAACCTTCCGGCGCCAGAACCTCTCATACAGAAAATTCTCAGGAACTCCCCACTTATTTGCGTCAGTATTTCCCTGAAACAATGTATTTCAATCCGGAACTCATAACAGACGAGCAGGGAAGAGCTTCCGCTGTAATTAAGATGGCAGATTCCATAACAACATGGAGAATGGGCGTGTCCGCTTCTTCAATGAAAGGCGATACGGGAGGCACTGACTACCCGATAAAGGTATTTCAGGATTTCTTTATTGATCTTGATCTTCCTCTTAACCTTACTTCAGGTGATGAAGTGTCCATTCCTGTTGCAGTATACAACTATCTGCCGGAAAAACAGGATATAGAATTAATAGCAGTAAAGGATTACTGGTTCAACCTGTTGTGCGAGCCTGTCAAACGTTTATCCCTGGGTGCAAATGATGTAACTGTCGTATACTATCCTGTAAAGATACATGATACGGGAAAAAAGAAATTTACTGTTTATGCGAAAACAGGAAAAATGAAAGACGGTATAAGTAAATCCGTGACGATAATCCCGGACGGGAAAGAGATTCGCCTTGCAGAAAACGGCTGGCTCAGAGAACATGTTTCTGCCGGTCTGAATATACCGGAAAATGCCATAAACAAATCTTATGATATGTGGGTCAAGGTTTATCCCGGTATGTTCAGCCAGTTAGTGGAAGGACTTGACAGCATGCTTACAATGCCCTATGGCTGATTCGAGCAAACTACGTCGGTGACGTATCCAAATATTATGGTTTTAGATTATATGAAAACATCCGGACAGATTACACCTGATATTCAGATGAAGGCAGAATACTATATAAATCTGGGCTATCAGAGACTTATTACCTTTGAAGTTCCTTCGGGAGGATTTTCCCTTTACGGAGAAGCTCCTGGCTCTGTATGGCTTTCTGCTTACGGCCTTATGGAATTGTATGATATGAACAGGGTATATCCGATTGATGAAAAGATTATTGACAGAACACGACAGTGGATTGTTTCTCAGCAATCTCCTGACGGTTCCTGGAAGGCAGATGCTTACAGTTCCTGGGAAACAGCAGGTAATACGAATTCCGATTTACGGGTAACGGCTTTTGTGGCATGGTCTCTTGCACAGAGCGGTTATGAAGGAGAACCGCTCAAAAAAGCAATTAATTATATAAAATCTTCTATGAATAAAGAACATGATTTTTATACTCTGTCTCTTGTGGCAAATCTCCTTTTATATACAGACCCGAAGGGACAGGAGACGAAAAATCTTCTTGAAACTCTTTATAAAGGAAGAACGGAACATAAAGACGGCCTTTCCTGGTCGACAGAGGGGAGAACCCTTACGGAATCATATGGAATGACTGCCAGTATTGAAACAACATCCCTTGTGACACAGGCTTTTTTACGAGCAGGTTCCTACGGTGATGCAGTGGAGAAATCTCTGAAATTCCTGGCTGTGTCCAAAGATACTTACGGCAGATGGTATTCCACGCAGGCTACGGTACTTGCTCTTAAAACCCTGGTTCTTTCAATGAATACGGATATGGGGAAAGACAGTAACGGAAAGATACATGTTCTTGTTGACGGGCAGGAAGCAGGTAATGTAGAAATTACTCCCGAACAGAGTGATGTCGTTAAACTTCTTGATCTTAAAGGTTATGCAAGAGAAGGAACTTTTAAAGTAGAGCTTGTACCTGAAGGTGATGTAAGATGTATGTACCAGATTATTTATTCTTATTATGTACCATGGTCTGCTTCTCAGATTTCTTCAGGGCAACAATCACCTGTAAATATTTCTATTAAATATGACAGGACTGAACTCAAACGTAATGATATATTACGGGAGATGGTAACTGTTAATAACAGTTCGGCAAAACCGGGAGAAACAGTAATAATAGATCTCGGAGTGCCTCCCGGATTTGACGTAATGACTGAAGATTTTGAAACCCTGCTTAATCAGCAGAAAATAGAGAGATTTGACATGACAGGAAGACAGGTCATTGTATATCTGAAACGGCTTGAACCGGGGAAATCTTTCACTTTTTCTTACGGCCTCAGGGCTAAATTCCCTGTAAAGATTACGACTCCTGTTTCAGAGGTTTATGAATATTACAATGCAAATACTAAAGGTTATTCAGTTCCCGGAAAGATTGAGGTGAAGTTATAATGAATATAAATTTTAGCAGAATTATACTGGCAGTTGCCTCTATATCTATTGTAATTGCTTTTATTGGGACAGTATTTACAAAAGAAGTATTTCCTCTCATGGGGGTAGATCTGATTATACTCTTTTTATCACCTGTGGGAATCCTTTCTATGATTTTTTATAATAATTATCGTAAAAAGAGGGATAGTAAGAGATTTCTTCCAGTAGATAACAGTGAAAATTTAAGAGCAGTAATAATCTATCTTGCAGGATTTTTTGTCATACTCTTTACACCCGTTATTGTTGTTCTGGTAATTGCTGTTATAGCAGAGGTCACCCGTCTTTTTCACTCGTCCAATGAAAAACTTATAGTTGGATTTCCTCTGACTGTTGGTATAATTATTTCACTGGCTTATATTATAATGCTGGAAAATAGAAAAAAACTGGATGATATAAATGCCCTGGATACATTGAAAAATTCTTTTTCCTGTATACAGTTATTTTCTGCCGGCATTATAGTATTCATTGCCATAGTTCTCCATAACATTTTTACTGGCGGCACACCTGATGATTGTTTTAAACATTTAGAATATATTCTACTGCTTGGAATTACTGGTATTTTCTCCATGCCTTATATGATTTTTTTAAACGTTATTTCTCATATTTCCAGGCCGAAGGCAGATCCTTATAACGAGTAGTGTAAATCGCGATACGTATTAAGGTTATGAGGGGAGAGGAAAAAACCAGTGTATTTAAAGTCCCTCTCCCACCGGGAGAGGGACTTAGGGTGAGGGGTGTAAAGGCCTATAATGTTCAGTTCCGAACCTTTTATCAGCTTCTACCTGACAGGCTCTTACGAAGAAAAATAATTTGCCTTATTTAATTTGTTTTACAGACAATAAATTAACCCTTATTTAATTTTTAATTCTATATAAAAGACTAATTTTTCTTCTCCAGAGCCTGCCAGGCAGAAGCTTTTTACAGATACCCTTTTACCCGTTACGGTCGACTCACGATTTACGACTCACTTTCTTATATTTCCAGTCAAGAATAATTTTTCTTAATAAAGCCGTTATAAAAAAGGCAAGTATGGCACTTTTTATTATATCCTGATGGAGGCAGAACCATAAAGTTGAAAATAATATAATACCCAGTATAATACTTGCTGTGTTAATAGTTTTTAGAAAAACATTTCCGAAAATAAGATAATCTTCCGGCCCTATGAGATGTTCTTCATCTTCATCTGTTTTCAGTGTCTGTTTTCTGTCAGGAAGCATATGGACTGTAAAGAAACTGAGTATATATGACATAGAACCTATAAAAA
>CALARM010000078.1 GCA_937888925.1 uncultured Synergistia bacterium
TGCACTTGAAATGCTTTTAGCTTCCGATATATCTTCAACAAGGGTCTTACTTTCTGCACTTGAAATGCTTTTAGCTTCCGATATATCTTCAACAAGGGTCTTACTTTCTTCATATTCTTCAGGTTTTCCAGAAAATCCATAACCATTATTCATAATCATCCCCCCTTTTCACTTTATTTATTCTATTTTTTTATATTTTTTTCCTTCCATATGGTAGCTTCTTTTATTAATCGCTTAAAGAGAGTGTAGAATCTGGGATCTTCTATGACCAGTTTTTCAGGATGGAACTGGACTGACATAATGTATTCTTCTCCTGTTCCTTCCATGGCTTCTACAACACCATCTTCAGAAAGGGATGTTATTTTAAAACCAGGTGCAGTATTTTTAACAGACTGATGGTGGGAAGAATTGGCTCTTATTTTTTCTTCACCAAGTATATCATAGAGGAGACTGTCTTTATGAATATTTATGTAATGAAAACATGGTTTTATCTTTCCATTATTATCCAGGATTTGATGGACAAGGAGATCTTTTCTTTCATATTGAGAAGGAAGATCCTGATAGAGATTACCTCCGAAATAAACATTGATCAACTGATGTCCCCGGCATATTGCAAAAATCGGCATTTTTCTTTCCACACAGTATTTAATAATATCAAATTCAAAGGTGTCGAACTCCGCATCAGGTTCTCTGGAACCTTTATTTTCTTCATTAAAAAATTTCGGATCCATATCACCTCCGCCTGGTATTAAAAGGCCATCAATCTGTTTTAACTGGATAGTTAAAAATTCCTTATCATAAGCTTCGGAAAGGACTACAATCTTACCTCCCGACATTTCAACGGCTTTTCTATAGTTAGGTAGTTTATCTTCACCTTCCTGTAATTTTACACCCTGTTCTTTAGAATAAATAAGACCTATTTTCACTTCTCCTGCAGAGGCAGGTAAAGATTTATAGAAAACGAGGAAACAAAAAACGAACAAAATTATCAATTTATACATTCAACACAACTCCTTTATTTTCTCATAAATAATTTCTATGGGAGAACATGCTCACAGGCAGTTCAAAAATATCCTATCTGGCCCACAGGGCTCCCGTTTTTTCCAGCCAGTCGGCAATTTTATCTGCTGCCCCTGCCACATTATTATCTGAAATATCAAGTTTCAACAGAGGCAAAATAGACTTTTCTACAAGTTTTTCCATAAGAATCTGATCCTCTATAAAAGGTTGAAGATTATCGTATTGAGACGGGTTACCCGATACTTTTAACCTCTCTTTTCTGGCGTCTTCAAAAGACTCTTTACTTCTTTTACAGAAGACGAGATGAAAACCTGTCTTTTGAAGTCTTTCCTCAAGCCACAGGAAATCATAATCTTTATTACGATTCTGCAGTTGATACATTCTGGTAGAAAGATGAAAACGATCAATAATCCACGAATAATAAGGGAGAAGTTCAAAAAGCTTCATCCACGTTCTGTAAGTTTCCATTGCCCTTTCTTCCTCATGAAGTTCAAAATTTATCAATCCTCTTCCCCATGGGAAATTGGTAAAAGCACACCATTCTGCAGAAATCAAAGGGGAATGATATCGATATTTACGGGGCCCTACAATACGGGGATGTTCATTTAACGCAAACGCTATCTCTGTCTTGAAGGTCAATCTTGTTCCTTCAAGGATGATTTTAGGACATAATTTTGAAGACATAAAACGTTCCTTTCACATTTTATTTACAGTAATTATAATGTAACCTGTTAGAATTTAAGTTTTCGTGACGGGTAACGCGTAACGCGTGACAGGTTTATATCCATGGGCATCACGCATTACGCCTTACGCATTACGAGGCCATTACTTATGAAATTAACTATATATATTTCACACATTCCTTTCCTTTTTCCTGCAAATTCTACTATTGACAAAAATAATTTCTCATGCTACACTAATATTGTAAAATATACACTAATATTAAAGTAAAAGATACACGATTAAAGGAGGAAATAAATATGTTAAATTTTCATCTGGAATTAAATCAGAATTTTTTCCAGGCAGAAAGCCAGAGTCAGACAGTTTACGGACTTATAAGAATAAAACCGGAAGAAAATGCAATAAAAGGCAGAGCCCCTCTTGATATTAAATTTCTTCTGGACAGAAGCGGTTCTATGTCAGAAAGGGTAACCATTACAAATTTAGATATAAATACTATCATAGATTTTCTTTTCAGTAAAAAGAATAAGAAAAATATCACGAAACTGGATCTGTTAAAAATAGCGGTAAACCAGGTTATAAACAGAATGGAATTAAATGACATGGTTTCAATAATAACCTTTGACGGTAATGCAAAAGAACTTATAGAGACAATTATAAAAAGCAAAGAAGATAAAAATAATATAAAAAAAATAGTCACACAGATACGCACAGGTGGCTCGACAAACATGTCAAAGGCTTTAAATATTGCTCTGACTGCCCCGGATACAGTAAACCATGTAAAAAGAATAATAATTTTTACGGACGGAGACGTGAACACTCCTTCTGTAGAAGAAGAAGAGAAAGCCTGTACGGAACTTGCCGTAAAGGCGAAGCAGTTGAAAATACCTTTCAGTATTTTCGCAACAGGTATAGAATATAATGATAAATTCCTCGGAAAACTGGCAGATATAACAACAGGCAGAATGGAACATATATCAAACCCGACAAACATGATAAATATATTTAATGAAGAAATTGGAGTCCTTGGAGATATAGCAATAACCAATCTTGAAGGAACAATGCAGATGAGTAACGGAACTTTAAAAGAAGTATCAAGGGTAATACCCGATATACATCAGATAAGTATTACATGTCCCGATTATGTATTTATGTCACTGGGAAATCTTGATAGAGCCAGGGGGCAGGCAATATTATTTCAGGCAGAAATCCCATCTCTTCCGGAGGGAATACATGAAACAGGAACTCTGGAAGTCACATATGATATACCACTGTATAATATTACAGGTCAGAAAGAGACTTTCAAAATTCACGTAAACTGCATAAAAGATGCTTCTCTATGCAGAGTAAATCAAAATGTTCTGGAAACAGTACAGCTTGCAGGAGCTACAAAATTACAGACCCTTGCCCTGGACAGAGCAGACAGAGGCGATACAAACGGTGCTTCCAGAATGCTTTATCAGGTTTATAATGTTTATACACAGCTCGGCAGATCAGATCTGGCTACAAATGTTAAAACCCTGACAGATGCGATTAAAACAGAAGACCATCCTTCCTTTGAAACAAAGGATATGAGAAGAACACTTACAACTATGTCAAAACAATCAGCGGC
>CALARM010000079.1 GCA_937888925.1 uncultured Synergistia bacterium
AATTCAGAGAAACCTGTACAGGTCCTCCCCGCTTTAGCTGGAATCCCGGCAGTGTTACTATGAAAAAATCTCTGGATGAAGAAACTAATAAGCACAGATGTATCTTTCTGAAAAAAGGTGATCTTGACCTTTATTATTGTTCTGTTCATGGTTTCAAACCGGATCTCTGCAGAGAATATAAATCAGGGAAACCTCAATGTTACAGACATATCGATGATGATCTTTACTACAGACTGTTATCAAATATACAGAACATCAATCTTGATGTAGAAACTATAAGTGTAGATACTCCTTATAGCTTTTTTAAAATAGAAAGACCTGTACAGATAAACTGGAAAGATCACAAAAGTCTTAAAGATGTCATAGAAAATCTATTGAAATATGTGAGACAACTACTGATTGTCAAATATTTTCCCCGTGAGAAAGACAGAGTTATGGAAAAAATATAAAGAGGATTTTTTCTGATGGATAATAAAGAAAAAAAGAGTAAAGTTGAAAAGGTATACTTCGGCGGTCAGTGGGAAAAAGAACAGGACGGATCTGTATGGGTGTTTTTTGATAAAGGGGAAGAGTTAACAGAAACGATAGAGGATAAGAAAGAAAAAAAGTCTGAACCTGAGCCGGAATTACCGGAAGCACCTCCTGTAGCAGATAGCAAAGAGGTTGTTTCAATAACAGATATAGGTCTTTCCACACTGGCTCAACGGTATATAAGATCTTTGCAGAAACCTGAAGTTCAAACGGAAAATAAAGTACAGGAAAAAACAGAAATTAAAGCAGAGATTGCCGTAAAACTTTCCGTTCCTCAGAAAGAGATAAAGGTAACTGCAAAGACGAAAGAATTACCGTCACAGGACCATGCTGCAAGAATTGCAGACATTATGCTTCAATCCAAAAAAAAACAGGGAGAAGATATAAGAAAAAAAGAAAATTTAATGAAAATCAGAAGCGTAATCTACGATCTGAGTATGCAGGGTTTCTCATTCTTTTCTCTTATGTTTGACAGGGATACCTCTATAAGCAGTTCAAATTTCAAAAAGATTGGAAAAATAATCCGGAATGACCCGGCCCTGTCGTTAAAGATAATTCAGATTGCAAATTCTCCTTATTACGGCCTTTCACAGAAAATATTCAATGTAGTAAAAGCTCTGAACATGCTGGGTCTGGACAGGGCAAAACAGATAGTTGCCCAGGCATCGTCATCCACTCTGTTTCAGAAAATAAGAAAAAAAGAACTTTTTAAACAGCTCTGGTATCACTCGCTCGGAACAGGAGTATTCGCCAAACTCCTTGCCAGAGAAAAAGGTCTGGAACAGGATGAAATGTTTATGCTCGGTATGATGCATGATATAGGCAAGGTAATTTTATATGTAAGTCTTCCGGAACAATACGAGGAAGTTGTTAAATCCGTAAAAGAAAATCCTGTACTCCTTATAGATGCTGAAAAGGAATTTTTCGGCATTGATCACTGTGAAGTAGGGAGAATGACTCTTGAGCAGTGGAAACTTCCTGAACAGATAATAAATGCTGCCCAGTTTCATCATGATCTGGAACCGGTTCAAAATCCTAATTGTCTGAAACAACTGGTCATTGTCCAGGCTGCGGACGTGCTCTGCAATCTATCCAGAATAGGACATATAGGAGCAAAAAGAACACAGTTATTTGATAAAAAGACGAAAGCTATTATGGGAAAAATTGAAAGCCAGAAGCTTACCGAAGAAGTAAAAGAAGAAATAAAGGATATAGAGAAGTTATTGCAATCTGGATGACATAATACGAAAAAACAGAAAAGGAAAATATTACATATGGCTGAAGAAGCTTTAAAAGAGAAAGTAGAAGGGTTCAGATTTATTGTAGATAAACTTCAGATAAGCGCTGTTTATAGAGAAAAAGAGAAAATATACCTTAACAATAAAGCAGAGAAAACGACAGGATACAAATCAGAAGAAATAAAAACTGTTCAAGAATGGTTTAAAAAACTCCACGGCAAGCACGCCACAGATATAAAAAAACTCTATGATTATGATAGAAGTCAGGGATTCCCCGACCCACGTAAAATGGAAATACTCACAAAAACCGGAGAAACAAGGCTTATAGAATTCTTTGTATATGATGAACAGGAACATGCCATATGGATTATGCATGACATAACAGAAAAAACAAAGACAGAGAGAGCTCTTATAGAAAGTGAAAAAAAATTCAGAAGTTATATCGAAAATGCACCTGACGGCATATTCCTGGCCGATGAAAAAGGGAACTATATTCTTGTAAATGATGCAGCCTGCACTCTGACAGGCTTTACAACGGAAGAACTATTACAGAAAAATATTAAAGATCTGGTATATTCTGACGATATTTCCCGGGGCCTGAAACATTTCAGAACTGTTGTCGAACATGGCAAAGCATCCGGTGAAATTCGTTTTGTTACAAAATCAGGCCAGATAAGATACTTTATAGTAAAGGCAGTAAAGCTTGATGAGAAAAATTTTCTCGGTTTCACAGTAGATATAACAGAGAGAAAACTTATGGAGGAAAAACTCAAGTCTACTTATATAAAACTGGAGTCTCTCTGGAGTATTGCCTCAATGACAGATGCAGATATTAAAACAATTTCCGACCATATCCTTTCATCTATTACAAAAATGACAGGCAGTAAATACGGGTTTTACGGCTTTATCAATGAAGACGAGTCAGTAATGACCATTCATTCCTGGTCCGGCAATGCAATGAAAGATTGTTCTATAACGGATAAACCATCTCTTTTTCCCGTTGAAGAAGCAGGCATATGGGGTGAAGCCATAAGAAAGAGAAAACCTTTTATTCTGAACGATTATAATGAATACGGGGAAATAAAAAAAGGATTACCGGAAGGGCATGTAAAAATTACCAGAATGCTTGTAGTTCCCTTCTTTTTTCAGGGGAAAATAACATCTGTAGCAGCAGTGGCAAACAGACATATGCCTTATACCCATGAAGATATAACCCAGATTACGTCATTTCTGAGCAGTATTCAGGCTGTTGTTGAACACAAAAAATCAGAAGAATTCCTGTCTCTCATTGCCGATATACTTGATGAAGCACCGGGTTCCATTACTGTCCATGATTTTACAGGTTCATTTATTTATGCAAATCGCAAAACCTTTGAGATACACGGCTATAATAAAGAGGAATTCATGGCCCTCAGAGTGGAAGATATAGATGTACCTGAAAGTAAAGCCATGTTTGAAGAAAGAGCGGAGAAAATAAACAGATACGGAGAAGCTTCTTTCGACGTATGCCATTTACGGAAAGACGGAACACTCATTCCTCTTGCAATTTTCGCCAGAAAAATTACCTGGAAAAATATTCCTGCCATACTGAGTATAGCTACTGACATTACAGAACGTAAAGCAGCAGAAGAAGAGAAGGAAAAGCTTCGTTCCCAGTTGATTCAGGCTCAAAAAATGGAATCTATAGGACGGCTGGCAGGAGGAGTGGCACATGATTTCAACAACATGCTGGGCATAATACTGGGCTTTACAGAACTGGCTCTGGAAGATATAGAACCGGAACACAGTCTCTACGAATCACTGAAAGGGATAGAAAAGGCAGCAAATCGCTCTGCAGATCTGACAAGACAATTACTGGCTTTTGCCAGAAAACAGACTATTGCTCCCAGAGTGCTGGATATAAATGATACAGTATCGGGTATGCTCAAAATGGTAAGACGTCTTATAGGAGAAGATATCAATCTTATCTGGATGCCAGGTGCAAAGCTCTGGCCTGTCCTGATAGATCCTGCCCAGTTAGATCAGATTATTGCAAACCTCTGTGTAAATGCCAGAGATGCGATAAAAGGAGTGGGAAAAATCACGATATTAACAGAAAATATAACCTTTGACACCAACCTTAATGTATATAATGCAGACTTCAAGGCAGGTGAATATGTAAAGATTTCCGTAATTGATGACGGGTGCGGTATGGAGAAAGATGTTAAAGAACATTTATTCGAACCGTTTTTCACAACAAAAGAGATCGGGAAAGGGACAGGTCTGGGTCTTGCCACAGTATACGGCATAGTAAGGCAGAATAATGGATTTATCAATGTATACAGTGAACCCGGAATGGGAAGCACCTTTAAAATATATTTACCACGTTTCTACGGAAAAAACATAAAGGCTTCCGACGTTAAAAAAGAAGGGGGCATTCAAAAAGGTTCGGAAACAATTCTTCTGGTAGAAGATGAACATGACATGATGAATATGATTAAAATCATGCTTGAAAGACTGGGATACATGGTGCTTACTGCCGGTACCCCCGGAGAGGCGCTGAAAATAGCAGAAAATTATTCAGGCACAATACATATGCTTATTACCGATGTAGTAATGCCGGAGATGAACGGTACAGATCTGGCAAAAAAACTCCTGTCTGTTTATGGTGATATTAAATGCCTCTTTATGTCAGGCTATACGTCCAGTGTGCTGACCCATACTACTATAATTGAAGAAGGTATACTGTTCATAGAAAAACCCTTCACTATAAGGGAACTTGCAGAAAAGATAAGGAAGGCAATGGAGCAGGACAGAAGGCATTAATTTTCCACAGGAATATTTTAACAGAACTTACATAGTTAACCGGTTGCAAAATTTTATCTACAGCTTCATATCGAATATTCGTAAAGGTATTTTAACGGTTTTATCACTTTTCCATTCTGCAGGAGGAACTTCTTTCCCATTTTCTAAAACCCATTTTATTATATCTTCCTGAATTTTTGTCGGCGACGGCGGGAATGATGAATTATCTTTTCTCTCCATATCCAGAATCATAACAAAGCGAACCTTTCCTTTTTCTATGACTTCGGTAAATTGTTCCCGTGAAAAAACTTTATCTATACCGTTAAAACCTCCGTAAGACAGAACAGGTTCACCGGACTTCAGAATAATATCAGAAGCAATATTCGCGTCAGGAACAGCAATTAAAAAATCTTCATTATTTCTGTGTTTCTTTAAAAAATCAACCATAACAGACGAAGAGGAGAACATATCAGGGGGCCTCATATGTTCGGCAAGTTCAGGCCCTGCATGTGGTAATCGCGGATCGCCTCCGAAAATTAAAGGGGTAAGACTCCAGAAGACAGGGGCAATCATAATAGCTAAAATGCCTGTTATAAAAGAAGCATAAAGTAATGCCATATGTTCTTTTTTATAAGAGAGTATCAATAAAAGTAGAGAAATAATAAAGAAAATAATAACAGCAGGTATAATAAATAACGGCCAGCCGCCATATCTTGATATTATAAGAAATTGAGACAAAATACTGATTAAAAGCAGGGCAGGGAAATTGTAATAGCTCAAATTTTTTTTGTGTATATCACTGAATAGCCATGAAAGACCTGTCCCTGTCAGATAAGCCATAGCAGGTGCCATCATTACAAGATAATATCTGTGAAAAAAGGAGGATATACTGAAATACATGGCCATACAGACAAAACACAGAGACCAGTAGAAGATATGTACAAATTTATCATCTTTCTTACCTGTAAAAAATATATAAAGAGGGCAAATAAACGATATAATAATAAACCAGCTTATCTGACCGGCAAGAGGTTTTTCAAGTAACCTGAAGATACCCGGTTTACCTGTTTCAATGACAGGGTTCGGAGGCATACCGGGGGCAGGCGGCATATTCCGGGGAAGGTCATTCATGCCTCCCGGAGGCGGTAAAAGTCTCTGGATTCCGTTATAAAACAGCATAAGTTCCATAACGGAATTTGTCCTGCTGCCCCCCACATAGGGCCTTTTATCAGTCTGTGTCATGTCTACAAGAAAAGCCCACCAGAGAGATGATATAACAAGAATAGCAAGAGGTGCCATAAAATGAATAAATTTTTTCTTTCCCGGAACAAATAAAAAATATGTCAGAAATGCTGCAGGCACTATCATATAGGCCTGAAGCATTTTGATGTTGAAGCCTGTACCTATGAGGAACATAGAGAAAATAAACCATATAAAACTTTTCTTTTTGACTGCAATCAATAAACACCAGGAAGCAAGTAAAGTAGTAAAAACGAGAAGACTGTCCAGATTATTGGTTCTGTTGGCGGCTACAAAAACAGGTGTAAATGTCAGAACAATTGCTGAAATAAATGCTGCAAATCTGTCGGAGGTCATGAGGACTATTTTATACAATAGAGGGACAGATAAGGCTCCCGCAAGAGCCTGAGGCAGAATTAAAGCCCGGCCGTTAAAACCGAACAGATAAGCACTGATTGCCTGTATCCAGAGACCGAGGGGGGGTTTATCGACAGAAACATAACCGCCTGTATCGAAAGAAATAAAGAAAAAATTATGAAAATTCTGAAGCATACTTTTTACTGCTGCCGCATAATAGGGATTACTGTATCCTTCATGGGAGATAAATATAAAATTAAGTATAAATGCAATAACTGTTAATGTGACTATTAAAATTTTCTCTATTTTATCACATTTAAAATTCATCTCACCGTTCTCCTGATCTGAAAGAATGAAGGTCTTGAAAGTGTTATATTACGATTAAATGGGCCGGGAAATGTTACTGACAGATCTTTAAATGCCGGCGTCTCGGAAGGAAGAATGGTAAATTCAGCTTTTATCTTTAACCTGTCTAAAGTGTCTCTTTCTATATTTTTTCCTGATATATTTCCTATTGTCACAGAGGTGATCTGAAGTTCCGAAGGAGGTTCAAATCCTTCCTTCAGAATTACCGTAAGAACAAATGTAGAACCGGCAAATGCATATGAAGGGAAAATACTGTCAATAGCTTCAGGAGGCGGAGGAGGCAGTGAGGAAGAGGATGAGAATTCTTCAGGATCTTTTCCTGCCACAATAAAAAGGATAAGAAAGCTGAGAACCAGCAATATTACCATAATCCGATCATTTTTTTTCAGGGTCATTTGTATCACATCATTATATGAAAATACTGACATATTACATACAGACAAAACATCAGCTCTATTATAATACCAGGAAAAATAACTCTTATGCAACACTATTATAACCTCAAAATAATAAAACAGCAAAGGTAACTGCCAGAGACGCTAAAACAGTACAACCTGCTACCAGGACATATTCAAACACATATTCATTAAAAATTACTTTCATTGGTAATCACCTCATTTATTTTCTCTATAGAAAAAGTTTTATTCAAGGGGATTTACTTTCTCTTCACCCTTCACGATCTTCATATAAATTTATTTTTTCACATAAATTTATTTTTTCACATAAAACGGTGAAGGTTTTGTTAACCACGTCATTACGGATTCCGTAAAATTATGCTTTACCATATTATATGTTATTCTGTTTCTCTCCATTGCTCCTGTTTGCACCAGTCTTTCCGCCACCTGAATAATTCTGTCTATATCAACCTGTTCGTCTTCTGAAATGTCTGATAAACGATTTATTTCTATTGTTGTTAACATTGTTAATTCCTCCTGTTTACTTATTTTATGTTCATATAATAACGTAAATTTGTTTCATATGTTTTTCGAAGTATTTCAGATATTTTCAAATTGTAAAAAATTGTAACA
>CALARM010000080.1 GCA_937888925.1 uncultured Synergistia bacterium
GAAGATGTTATACAGGTAATTATTCACGATATAACCGATCTTAAGATTGCAGAGGAATTACTTGAAGCGGAAAAAGAAAGACTTACAGTTACACTTCGTTCAATAGGAGAAGGAGTCATTACAACAGATATAGAAGGTAAAGTTCTCCTGGTCAATAAAGCAGGAGAAGAACTCACCGGCTGGAAACAGGAAGAAGCTTTGAATAAACATATTTCAGAGATTTTCGATATTATAAGTGCCAGCACAAGAGAAAAATCTTCTTTACCTTTAGACAGGGTTTTAAGAACAGGAAAAAAATTTTCTTTTCCTGAACGTATATTCCTTGTATCCAGAGATGGCAGAGAAAGACTTATCTCAGAAAGTATTTCTCCCATATTTGACAGAGACAATAAAATTATAGGCTTTGTCATTGTATTTCGAGATATAACTGAAAAGATTGAACTTGAAGAAGAGCTGTTTAAAGCCAGAAAACTTGAATCAGTAGGAGTTCTTGCCAGTGGTATAGCCCACGAATTTAATAATATTCTTACAGGTGTTATGGGTAATATAACTCTTGCCAAAATGTATATAAATTCTGAAGAAAAACCCTGTGAGATACTTTCAGAAGCAGAAAAAGCTGCGCTCAGAGCAAGAACATTAACATATCAGTTACTTACCTTTGCAAAGGCCGGTTATCCTCTGAAAACTCCTGCTTCTATTTCGGAATTATTAAAGCAAATTACAAATCTTGTATTGAGCGGCTCCAATGTAAAAGGTGAATTTTTCATAGATAATGATCTCTGGCATGTTGAGATTGATACAGGCCAGATAAGCCAGGTAATAAGTAATCTTATACTGAATGCCAGGCAGGCTATGCCGGAAGGCGGAACAGTTCAGGTTACTGCTGAAAATATTTTTGCAGGTAAAGAGCATAATGTACCTTTAAAACCGGGGAAATATGTAAAGATTTCTATAAAAGATTATGGTGTGGGCATATCAAAAAAGAATCTTGAAAGGATTTTCGACCCTTATTTTACCACCAAAAAAGAAGGCAGTGGCCTCGGACTTTCAGCAACCTATTCATTGATTAAAAAGCATAATGGTTTTATAACTGTAGAATCAAAAGTAAGAGCAGGCACAACCTTTTATATTTATTTACCTGCCTGTCATAAAGATGTTATGAGCAGTGAAAGACAGAAAGATAATATAGTTACAGGAAAAGGGAAAGTTCTTTTACTTGATGATGAAGATACGGTAAGAAGTGTAACGGGAAAAATTCTCCACAGACTTGGATATAATGTTGAATTCGCAAGAAATGGCACGGAAGCTATTGAAATGTATAAGAAAGCAAAAGAACATGGCGTGCCTTTTGATTCTGTTATAATGGATTTAACTATTCCGGGAGGCATAGGAGGTAAAGAAGCTATCCAGGAACTTGTCCTTTTTGATCCTGAGATTAAAGCTATAGTTTCATCTGGCTATACAACAGATTCGATAGTTTCAGATTATCGAAAATACGGATTTTCAGCTTTTATTGCCAAGCCATATAAGCTTTCGGAATTGAGTGAAATATTACATGATGTGATAAATACAGGTTAGGTGAATGGAAGGGCAAATCCTGTATTCGCCCTCATTGCCAGGAAAGGTGAATAATAAATGAATAGAACTCCTAAAATAATGGTTGTAGATGATGATATGACATGCAGGGATCTTGTTACAAGCTATCTTTCCAGGGAAGGATATGAAGTAATACAGGCTGAAAATGGCAAAAACTGTCTTGAACTTTTAAAGGATTTTACTCCTGATTTACTGTTACTTGATGTAATGATGCCGGAACTCAGCGGATTTGATCTGTGTAAAAAGTTACGAGAAAATGAAGGCACTTTTCATTTGCCTGTAGTCATGTTAACAGCACTGAGTGAGAAAATGGATAGAGTTACTTCAATTGAAGTCGGAGCAGATGATTTCCTTACGAAACCTTTTGATAAAAGTGAACTTATTGCCAGGGTCAGATCCCTTCTCAGAATAAAATTTCAACACCAGCAGGTAATTCAGGCATCCAAAATGTCTGCTGTTGCTACACTCGCCAATGGTGTTTCTCATGAATTCAATAATATACTTGCAGGTATAGACGGATGGGCTCAGGTAGCCCTTTCTCAGAAAAAAGAAGA
>CALARM010000081.1 GCA_937888925.1 uncultured Synergistia bacterium
TCCTCACATTTCTTCCACAGTATCTATAAAAAGTAATTTTAATCCTTTAGAAATTACATCTCTTACACATTTAATCATTGCCAGTCTGGCTCTCATGAGTTCAGCATCATCCTGATGCAATACGTCATGAAGGTGATAAAACCTGTGGAACTTTTTCCCAAGGTTCAGCAAATAGCCGGCCAGAACCGAGAGATTATAGTCGGTGGCAACAGTAAGACATAACTCAGGGAAATAACTTAAATGTTTTACCAGCGCAATTTCTTCTTCATTACCAAGTCTTTTGTAATTTATACCTTCAAAATTAACAGAACCTGCCCTGGCAAGTATATGCTGGCATCTGACATAAACATAAAGTAAATATGGGCCTGTATCACCTTCAAAAGAAATGGCTTCTTTCGGATTAAAGATCATAGTGCTTACCGGGTTTATTTTCAATATCATAAATTTGAGTGCTGCCAGCGCCAGTTTTAATGCTCTTTCTTCAACATCTTTCTCCATATCTCTTCCTGCCATGATATCTTTTACCATATTTTTGAGACTGCCTATAAGTTCATCTGCATCAACGACAGTTCCTTCTCTGGATTTCATCTTTCCTTCAGGTAAATTTATCATACCATAAGAATAATGGCGACAACCTTCAGCAAAATTATATCCCAGCCTTTTAAGTATAGAGAATAAAACTTTAAAATGAAAATTCTGTTCGTCTCCTACGACAAAGAACTGCAAATCTGTTTTATAATCTTCATGTTTATGAACAGTTGTGCCAATATCCTGTGTCATATAGACAGAAGTTCCGTCAGAACGGAGAAGCACCTTGTGCCCGAGGCCTTCTTCAGACAGATCTATTTTTACGGCTCCGTCGTCTCCCCTGTAAACTATACCGGGATCCAGGGCATCCAGAACTATTTTCTTACCCATCATATACGTGTTACTTTCCAGATATACTTTATCGAATTTACAGCCAAGCAATCTATAGGTTTCCATAAAACCATCTATAACCCAGTTATTCATTTTCTCCCACAGTTCTATTGTTTCTTTATCTCCATCTTCCCACATTTGAAGCATCTTCTGTGCTTCCTGCCCTGATTTTGAAATCTTGAAAAAATCCTCTTTACTGGTGGTACAGCCTGGATTTTCTTTCAGATATTCTCTATATTCTTCATCATATTTTTTTTCAAAGAGCACATAGTAATTACCGACAAAATGATCACCTTTAACATCCGGTTCTCTGCCTTCGCCCCATTTTTTATAGGCAAGCATGGATTTACAGATGTGAATACCTCTATTATTTATCAGATTTGTTCTTATTACTTCATAACCTGCATTTTCAAGGATATTGGAAAGAGCCATACCGAGGACATTATTTCTTATATGTCCCAGATGCTGTGGTTTGTTGGTATTGGGAGAAGAATATTCTACCATAACTTTTTTGCCTTTATACCTGTCACATGCACCATAATTCAAACCGTCTTTTAAAATGTCCCCCAGAACACAGGAGAAGAGTTTTTCTCTGTCAACGGTAATATTTAAATAACCCTGTACAGTTTCCAACGTTTCAAAGAGATCATAATTTTTCAGTTTTTCCGCAAGAGTTTCTGCAATAATCTTCGGGTTCTTCCTCAATATCTTTGCCAGAGGAAAAGAGTTAAAGGTAAAATCACCTTTATGTCCGTCAGGAGTAAGCTCAATCTTAACATTATATTCCGTTACCCCTGTTTCCTTCAGGGATTTTGCTATGAATTCTTCAATAGTTTTCTTTATCATAAGGCCTCCATAAAGTGAGAAGTGAAAAGTGAGAAGCGAAATTCCATCTCACCTCTCACTTATCACTGTTTTACATACTAAACTTCCTTGATTGCTTCAGCTAAAACAACACCATCTTTATCCTTCTTCTTTTTCTTCTTCTTCTTTTTCTTTGGTTTCTCCTGATCGTCATGAGCCATATCAGGTTTTTTCTCCATTTCTATATCTTTATAATTCGGGTTAATACTCTTCAAAAGAAGTCCCTGTAAATTTACAGAAGTAAGACATACGAAATCTTCTATGATAGAGGTAATGCTTTCTCGCTGTTTTTCAATCAATATTGCCTCTATACTTGCATCAAGGCCATGGAAACCTTCTATAAATTTCAGATCCGTATCCTGATTGGC
>CALARM010000082.1 GCA_937888925.1 uncultured Synergistia bacterium
CATTGGTTCATCGTCGATTGTACGATTGATACAGTCCATAGGAGACTCTCTGGTTATTAAATAATACATGGTTGCTCCCAGGGAGTATATGTCAGATCTTGTGTCAGTACTTTCCCCGTGCTGTTCTATAGGGGAATAATGGGGGGTTATGGTTTTTGCTATGCCCAGTGTTTTACCGGCTGTTTCATATATTTTTGATATTCCGAAGTCTATTATTTTTAGAGTTCCATCCGGTGAAAGTATAATATTCGACGGATTCATATCCCTGAAAATAATCGGATTTGGCTTCATATTATGAAGATATAGTAAGAAATCGCAGAGTTCAATTCCCCAGGCTATAATCTGCTTTTCCATGACGAATTCTCTCCGGTGTTCTATAAAAGCAGTTAATTTTTTACCTTCTATATATTCAAGGATTAAATATCTATTATCTTCATAATCAAAATAGTCTTCAAATTTCGGCAGACTTTTATGTTTCAGGTTAAATAAAATTTTAACTTCACATTTGAACTGTTCTACTGCCTGATGACTTAAAAAAGGGTCAGCATATTTAGTAATTTCTTTTACAAAAATGTATTTTTCATTTTTGCAATCATAGCCCTGATAGATTCTGCTTACAGGGCCTGTGTGGATCAGTTTTAATATTTTATATTTATCTCCTAAAATAATATCAGGTAAAAGATTACCGTCATCATCTCTGTCTATCATTGAGTTGTTCTCCTGACCTCATTATTACTGGACAATTATAAATAAACCGGGAAGAAAAATCAATGGTGATTTGTGAATTTCTCAGAGACTTCTGAGATCTCTTTCTATCTCTGCAACAGATTGATATCTGTCTGCTTTCTTCAGGTTCATTGCCCTCTGTATTATGGCAGAAAATCTGTTGGAAATCGACTGGTTATATGCGAAGGCTTCAATCAGACCTGTTGTACCTACGGTACGTTCTATGGAATCTATGGGATGAATCTTTGTTGCAAGATAATATAACGTAGCGCCAAGAGAATATATATCGGTTAATGTATCTGTAAGTCCGCTGTACTGTTCGGGAGGAGAATAGTGAAGGTTCGCCATTTTTATTATAGATGATGTATTTCTATCAGGATTGAGTATTTTACATAATCCGAAACCAAGAACTTTTATATTTCCTTTACTGTCAAGAAATACATTGTCAGGTTTAAGATTTCTCAATATAACAGGATCAGGTTTTATACCGTGAAGATATCCCAGTATGTTACATAATTGCAAAGCCCATCTGATTAATTGACTTTCTCTGGGAAGTTCAGGCTTTTTTATTACTAATTCCTCTAAATTACTGCCTTCCACAAATTCCATTGCTATATATCTGCCTTCTTTAAATTCAATATAATCCAGAAATCTTGGAAGATGAGGGTGATTGAATTTTAAGAATAATCCTACTACAATACGAAATTGTTTTATGACTTCTTTTCTATAGATTGCAGGCAAAGAGTCTTCTATAAATAATTCTTTTATTACGAGTTCTCTCTTTGTTTCTCTGTCAGAGCATTTATATATACGGGTGTTATGACCGCAGTGGAGCAGTGTAAGAATTTTATATCTGTTTGCAATCATGCTGGTATCTGACAGGACGGTATTATATCCCCCGGAAGGGATGTCGTAATGTTCGTCTTTCTCAGGCATTGTTTTAAAGATATCTTTAAAGGTCTGTTCCTTTATTATCTGTCTATCACCGGATATATCCAGATAAAAATCTCTGGATTTTTCCCCTGTACCGTAGGATTTCTTTTTTCCCTGCTCTGAAGGTTCTGTGTCAGGAACATATTCGATTAAAGCCTGATTATGCCTTTTAAAGAGACTTTTTTTCGCCGCTCGAAGATTTCCGTCATGGGCATTATCATTTTTCCAGTCAGCCTCTTCCACTTTTTGAACAGGTGCAATATAACCGGGTAAAGCTTCCTGAAAGCTATCCCTTTTTCTAAAGGTTTTTTCTACTGCAGCTCTGGGAGAAGTAACAGGTTTTCTTGTCATAAATAACGGTCTTACCGGTTGTTGCAGATTATCTTTTACCCTGGTCTTTGCTTCAGACGTAAGTGTTTCCATTAATTTTAAAGGTTTTTTCTGTTCCTCTGAAGATTTTTCTGTTTTTACCAGTAGAACTGCCAGATCATCTTTCATATATTCTACATCCTGATATCTGTCGTCTCTGTCAATTTCCATGGCTTTCATTATAATTCTTTCAAGCTCTGATGAAATAGTCGGATTAATATGGCTGCATGGCTCCATTGGCTCATCTTCAAGGGATCTGTCTATGCAATCCATTGGGGTTTCTCCTGTTATTAAATAATACATAGTCGCTCCCAGTGAATATATATCTGACCGTTTATCAGTAGATTCTACATGCTGTTCTATGGGAGAATAATGTGGTGTAATACTTTTTGCTATACCAAGTGTTTTTTTCTGTTCCTCATGTATTTTTGAAGTTCCGAAGTCTATAAGTTTTAACGTGCCGTCTGATGAAACTATTATACTGTCAGGATTCATATTTCTGAATATAACAGGGGCAGGTTTCATATTATGAAGATAGAGGAGAACATCACATAACTCGATGCCCCAGTTGATTACCTGTTTTTCAGAAAGAAAATTTTTCCTGTCTTCTACAAAGGCAGTTAATTTTTTCCCTTCTATATATTCCAGGACAAGATATCTGCTCTGTCTGTAATCAAAGTAATCTACAAATCTGGGAAGACTCTTATGTTTTAATTTAAAGAGGATCTTTGCTTCACATTTAAACTGTTCTATTGCCTGCTGACGTAAGGAAGGATCTGTATATTGAGTGATTTCTTTTACAAATACATTTTTTTTATAGTTCAAGTCGAAGCCATTGTATATTCTGCTTATTGTACCGGTATGTATGAGTTTAATTATTTTATATCTCTCTGATAAAATAGTATCAGGTAAAAGGTTACCTGCTTCATCTCTTTCTCTCAC
>CALARM010000083.1 GCA_937888925.1 uncultured Synergistia bacterium
AATTTTTATTTACAGATTTTGTAAAATCAGTATTTAAACTGGAAGTTCTGTTACTCGGATTGTCAAAATTACAGATTATAGAAACAGGGTTAGCCGTATCTGATGGTGTTTGAGAATGATATATTAATAACAGACAGGCTTCCTGATAAGAACTGATATTACTCCAGGATATCTGGAGTTCTCCACTGGAAATATCTGGAATAAGCATATTATAACCATCAGGAACAGGGATAAAACCGGAAGAAGTCTGTGTAGTAGTGGTAGTAGTACCGGGAGAAGTGATAACAGGCTCTGTAGAATTTGTATCGTCAGGTAAAGAAGTAGCTGTTGCAGTAGGTGCCGAAGTAGACTCTATAGAAGGTGTTGCAGTTACAACAGGTAATGAAGTTTGTTCAGAAGAACCGGCAGGAGTAGAGGTAGCAGCAGGAGTAGACACAGTATATATGACCCCTGCAGCAGTACTGCTATCTCCACCACATCCTGTAAATTGTAAAATGCATAATAATAAAACTATTATTATAGATTTTAATTGCATCTTCACCGGAAATTCCTCCTTACATAATTTATTATCGACAGATAAAAAGTAAACATTATAGTCAAAAAAAATTCTTCTATTTTCTAAAAATTTATTATATTTTACAATAAAGTTATTGGAGAAATATTATTATGTGTAAAAATTTGTAACATTTTGTAAAGAATTATGGGGAAGAAAGAAAGAAAAATGTAATCTCCTATGGTAACGTATGACACGTCACGATTTAAACGTATATAAACCATAAGTGGCAGTTTATTTATAAATAAAATATGCTTTAATATTGCCTCCTCCTGTACCGGGATAAAGGCCTTTTATTGTAACTTTAAGACTTCCGTTCAGATTATAAAACTTTATAAACATAGGAGACCATTCATAGAGATTTGTAGTAACGCTATCAGAGGCCAGAGATGTAATATCAATACCTTTACCGTAATCACCGGTATTGGAAAAGGCACTCCACACATTATGCAGTCTTATATTACCGTAAGCTGTAGTACCGGAAAGATCAACTCCCTGAAAGCTATAGTTTCCGTCACTTATTCTGCCGCTTAAGAGAAGGCTTAAAGATTGCTTATCGAACATATTTTCAAATTCCGCTCTCCCTCCTGTTGCTTCATACAGGCTGTCAATCCCCACTTTACCGTCGGCTTTATTCAGTTTTATCACGGCATCATAGCCCTTCTTCTCATAAAGATATTGTAATATGAAAAATCCCATTTCATAAATACCTGACCCGCCTGTTGTATTATAATTAAACTGTGCAGACGTTAAAGAACAGAACTCCGCAATATTAAGATAATATTCAATCCCCGATGCACGCATGGTAGCAATAGATGTGTAATTATCACTTATACCTCTTCTGAGCAATATATTTTCAGCAAACTGTGATGTTCCTTCATGTATGGAAAGTTCGGTACTGAAATAAGATGCCATAGTATTAAAATCAACAGGTTTCGTTCCAGAGCCAACAAATTTCATATTAAAACGAACCATATGGGCAAATTCATGACCTGCAACAGATTGAATCAAAGCAATTTTACTGTCTGCCTTTCCTGTAGAAGAGAATAACATGGGATCTATATAAAGAACTTCAGCTTCATTACTTATTTCCCCTGAAGGAAGGTCACTCTGTTTATATTCATCTGTAAAAGAAAAATAGGCATTGTTAAGACCGGGTACCAGAACTATATAAACATGACTGTCTCCGTCTATGCCGGGAGACCATTCATTACCAATATATTGATGGACAAGAGGATAGATTGTGCCGTCAAAATAAGCGGCCAGGGTTGAAGCATAAGAAGAAGGATTATCAAAATAAGTGGATATATTTTCTTTATTTATATAAACATAACAGTGTTCTCCCACTGCATAACATTCACAGGTTTTTTTCTGATTGCTATAAGCAGAATAATAAACAGTAAAATCTTTAGTGTCACCAATGGCAGAACCGACAAATCTGCCACTTACGTCAATTTTACCTTTAGCTCTCAATTCGGACGATGTAAGCTCTCGCGGGTATTTCCCACTGTAGAACATAGTTTTTAAAAACTCGAAATCTCTTTTAAGTTTATTCAGATGATTTATATAATAGTCTCCGTAAGGGTTGGAGGAAGCCCGTAAATTTATATTATTTCTATTCATATATCTTACAGATGTACCTCCAGAAGATCTGTTAGGATTATCAAAGGTGCAGTTTATGAGAAGAGGATTTGCCGTATCTGACGGTGCCAGGGAATGGTATATTAATATCAAACAGGCTTCTTGAGCACTACTGATGTTATTCCACGATATGTTAAGATCTCCCCCGGAAATAGTCAGAGGTAAAGACTGATATCCTGCCGGAACCGGTATGGTAGATGACGAAGGTGCCG
>CALARM010000084.1 GCA_937888925.1 uncultured Synergistia bacterium
AATTGCCCTGGAACTGGAAATTGCTCTCGAAGAAGAAAACTATGAGAAAGCAGAAAATATATTGATACAAATGGAAGAAGCATTCATCGAGGTCTGCCGTATAAAAGAAAATGTGTAAAATACTTATGATAAAAAAACAAAAATATCTTAACCGACTTTAAGCCACTTACAGAGAATCCACTCTTTAATGACCATTGTCACTGCCCCTGTAAATGTGGGCGCAAAGGTAATGCCATCGTCACAGACCTTCATAAGTCCTTTTTCTACCTGATAGGACATGATTTCTCTTACTTCTTCATTGGATTTATGAACATATTGCTTTATATCGGGCTCTACAGCCATGGCAGAACCCTTTAATTTTTCAACTGCCATAAGATGATTGTGAAACAGTTCCTCTGTATTTTTTATCTTCATCTTTCTCATGATAATATGAGGAGGATAGATAAAAGGAGATGAACCGGTAGAATTATAAGTAGCCATATGAGAACCGTCTACAAATTTACTGGAAAGCTCTATATGGCTGTTCCTGATTTCACCATGAACTGCATGCATAACGGAAGCTGACACTTTTCTTTCAGGATTGTAAAAAAATCCCGTATAAGTAATTGCATCGGGGCTGTTAGTAACACCTTTATGTTTATAGTAAGATATATGAGAAAATCCCAGGGAAAGAAGTTCTTTACCGGAAGTAGAAAAGAAATCTCTTCCCGAATGAGGAATATCTTTTTCTTCACATGGAATAATTTCATGTCTGTTATTTAATCTCAGGGTAAAATATACAATAGGGATACCAAGTATTAACGGTAAAAAGAAAACTATAAATAATATTACCGATAAGATTATAAGCAAAAATATCATAGAATAATCTCTCCTTTCGTGACGCGTGACGCGAGGATAATAAACGTTCTGACAATTTGCCAGGATTATTTTTTTACACTTTCTTACATATTACGCATTACGAAATTATTAATATACAGTCAAAGATTGAATATAAATGTGGTGTTGCCAATTTTTATTTCGTCATTTTCTTTCAATTCTGTCCTTACCTCAATCTTTATACCGTTTACATAAGTCTTATTTGTACTGCCCAGATCTTCAATAAAACATCTATTTCCCTGAACTGTAACCATGGCATGCTTTGATGAAACCTGAGGGTCAAAGTCAACACATATATCATTTCCAGAGGCTCTGCCTATGGATGCAGTATTTCTATCAATAAAAAAAACAACGTCTCCCCTGCCTTCCCTGTAACAGATGAACTTTCCGTAAGAAAGTCTTTCATGTGAAGTTTTTTTACCGGAGTCATGAATAAAAGTAAAAGTCATATTTCCAATTCTTATTTCATCACCGCTGTTTAATTCAGTCTTAACATCTATTTTCATACCATTCACATAAGTTTTATTCGTACTTCCCAGGTCTTCAATAAAATATCTCTTATCCTCCAGAGTAATCGCTGCATGTCTTGAAGATACCTGGGGATCATAATCGATATAAAGATCATTTCCCGGTGCTCTGCCTATTTTAGTAACAGTTTTATCAAGAAGATAATTAATATTGCCCTTACCTTCTCTGTAATATCTGAGTTCTGCCTCTGTCTCTCTGACAGGGACTTCATAAGCCGGAACAGAGGAAAACACTGTCTTCATATAAGGCTCTATTAATTCCACCGGAACAGTTCCATCTTTTACAGGTAATTCTTCCTGAGGCACATATTCCGTCAATCCAACGGAAACAGTCCTGCCTTTTACAGATATTTCTTCCTGAGAGACACATTCCGTTAATTCCACAGGACCGGTCCTATCTTTTACAGATATTTCTTCCTGATGTACATATTCCGTTAATCCAACAGGAACAGTCCTATCTTTTACAGGTTGTGGTATATCCTCCGGCACAGGAGAGGTTTTATGTTCGTGATGGCAGATCTTATCTTCTTCACTAACTTCTTTACCTGGCTCTTCCTGTATGCCCACCTGCTTCTCCTGAATTTCTTTCCTTAATTTTTCAGGTATATCCAGTTCAAGCAATCTGTTATAATATTCAAGAGATTTTTTCTTTAAACCTGATTTTTCACAGCAGATTGCTACAGAAAGGATAAGGTCATGATTTTCTTTATCTAATTCCAGAGCCCTGACATACTGCAGATTGGCATTAAAATAATCGCCGATGTTCTCATATTCCCTTGCTTTATATATATAGTCCTGAGATTTCTTTTTACTGTGTAATTTAAAAAATTCATTTTTTATGTCCTGAATTGATTGGATTTTATCTTTTATTATAAAATCATTTTTTTTATATTCACAGGAAATAATATCTTTATGTTCAGATTTTTTCACCTCTTCCTCGTGCTGAAGCGGTTTTTCTATAATTTCTGAAAGAGGCTGTTCTTCTTCAATTTTTTTCACTTCTTCCCGGTGTTGAACTGGTTTTTCTATAATTTCCGGAACAATGTGCTCTCCTTCAGGTGCTTTTTCCTGTTTTTCAGAAGAAACAATATGAGAAAAAGGTTCTTTTTCTGTAATCGAAACAATCTCTTCTTCCGGTATTTTTTTTTCCTCTTCTTCCTGTGGCTTTGTAAACCTCATTACTGTGAGTTCATCATCTTCTTCAGCAGGTGATTTACATATCTCTGAAATACTGTTTCTTACATTTTCCGGTATATCCATATTTAATATTTTGTTATATACATCAAAAGCTCTGGCGGGGAAACCAAGTTTTTCAAAACATCCGGCTATAGAAAGAAGAATATTATAATTTTTATCATCAAAATCCAGAGCTTTCATATATTCGAAATTGGCGCTGAAGA
>CALARM010000085.1 GCA_937888925.1 uncultured Synergistia bacterium
TTCTTTTATTTATAGAAAGAAAATTTTTAGGTTCAGATTCTTTAAATATATATCTGACTGTTCCGTCAGAAGAAAATCTGACTTTCAATATTTTTACTAAAACCCGGCCTGTGAGAATTATGTGTCAGATGCCATATAAACCTGTTAATACAGGACATATAACTTTTAATAAGTCTTTTCTGGTGGAAAGTAATAACCCTGAGATTATTGAAAAAATACTGACAGAAGATGTTTGCAGAGATATATCAACCCATCCCTGGAAAGGACATATTTCCCTGAAAAATGATAGATTGCATTTCAACATGGTTTATAACATGTTAGAAGATCTTTCTGATAATACTGAGAATTTGATAAAAATAAGTAATATTATGGTGAAAATTGCCTGTAATATTTCCGGGAAAGAAGGAGAAATTTTGTAACCTGAAATTTCCCATCCTGTAAGAACAATTCCTGCTCCTCCATAGGCTCCATTATATCCTGCTTTTCGGTGAAAAATATAAAACAAGCAAAAGACCTGTAAATATGGAAAAAATCAATTTAATATAAGGTGATATGTCAAGAGGTGTAATAAAACCTTCGATTATGCCTGCTATTATAAACATAGGTATTACACCTAATATCAGTCTGATAGCCTTATGCCCCTTTGTCTTCATAGAATCTATTCTCGTTAAATCGCCGGGGTTAATCATTCCGTCTGCAAGGATTAAACCTGCGCCGCCGCTTATGAATATAGCTACCAGTTCTGTTATGCCGTGAGGCAGTATGAGAGACCAGAAGTGGATATCGTAATGATAATGATTGAACAGGGCGGCAAGACTTCCCAGCATAAAGCCATTGAATATCAATACATATACTGTCCCGATACCTGCAGTTATACCGAAAGCAAAAGCTTTAAATCCTACAGATATATTATTTGTCATTATTTTACTTGATAATTCAGGCGCCATAGAAGTCGGAAAGCTGGCCTTTACCTGATTTTCTTTCAACCCTTCTTCTACCGGTATAACAAATTCGTCAGGTAAAAATATCCCTGCCGTGGCTGTATCAGTTTTTACAATTACATAGGAAAAGATATATGATATAACAAATATCATACATGATAAAAGGATATAAGAAAAGCTCTGTCGAAATAAAACCGGAAAGACAGAAAGATAAAATTTTGCTATATGCCATATATTAAAAGGCGGAGGCAGATAAATCTGACTGTGTGCCCTGGCTACAAGCTGATTTAAATAATTAATTATTTCTCTGTCTTTAAAAGAGGACTTTGTGTAGGATAGATCGGAACTGGCCTGCCGGTAAAGTCTTCCTAATTCTAAAAGACTGTTTCTATCGAATTGTTTCAATCCTCTTTGTTCTGCCAGTTTAATAAGCTCTGACAGGCGGTTCCAGGAAGTTTTTTTCTGTTCTATAAATTGATCTATTTTCATTATTTTATTCCTGCATTATAAGGAGTCAGAATTACTTGAAAGAAAACAGGATGACTGTATTAACACCGGAAGCAGTTGAAATTGAACTCGAACCTGCCGATCTCGGCTCTCGTTTTATAGCAATATTGATTGATACCATAATTCAAATAGTTTTAATATTACCTGTAATAGTCCTTATGAGCCTTATGGAATTTTTTTCCACGGGAAAAGGGGTTCAGCCTTTTGCTTCATGGATAACAGGTCTTTTATTTATCCTTCTCTTTATACTCGGTTTTTCCGGTTATCATATATTTTTTGAGCTCCTGTGGAACGGAAAAACTCCGGGAAAAAGAATAACCTCTATAAAGGTTATAAGAGACGGAGGATTTCCTGTTGAAGTTACTTCATCTTTTATACGTAATTTAATAAGAATAGTAGATTTTATACCATTTTACTATTTTGCAGGTATTATTTCAATAGTTCTGTGTAAAAATAAAAAGAGACTAGGTGATATTGTTGCAGGAACTATGGTTATAAAAGAATATGCCGATATTCCCCCTCCTGCTCTGACCGGGCATGAAGAATGTTCTAACGGTATAAATCTATCGTATCTTGAAAAAATAACGGAACATGAGTATATACTTATAAGGGAATTGATTTTAAGGCATGAAGAGCTCGACATGACTGCTCGAAAGTCTATTTCATCAAAGATTGCAGGGCCATTGATGAAAAAACTCGAAATGGATAGAAGCCATATAGAAGGAAGAGAATATGAGTTTCTGGAAGAACTGGTAGAAAATTTAAGGAATAATGAAAAATTTTTGTAAATTCATTACATGAATGGTATCTGGAGTGAAATCCAATGGATCTTCCTGAGGAAATAACCTCTAATTATAACGTTATAGAGAGACTGGGAGGAGAAGAGGGAGGAAATGTTTATCTTGTAGAAGATATCTCTTCCGGCGGTCTTTACGTTATTAAAGAATTGATATTATCATATTATTCTTCCTCTCCAAGAGTACAGAAGATTATCAATGAAATTTCCTCTACGGGAGAAATGCTTATGAATTTCTCCTGTGACGGATTACCGAAATTTTTTGATTTTATTCCTCTGGATGGTACCTATTATTTTCTCATGGAATATATAAAGGGAGATAATCTGGATTCTCTGTGCGAAAAATCAAGAGGTTTTTTCCCTGTCCAAAAAGTTGTCTCATGGGCTATAAAAATATGCAATTCTTTAAGTTATCTCCACAGTAATGATTTTATTTTTAAGGACTTAAAGCCGGGACATATAATTATAGATAAATCTGGAGAGCCATGGCTTGTTGATTTCGGACTGTCAAGATATGCAGGTTTGAATATTAAATCATTACAGGTTTCTTATAATGTTCCTCCTTATTTTTCTTCACCGGAACATTATGAAAAACAGGATATTACCGGTGTGTCTGATGTTTATTCCCTTGGTGCTACCATTTATTTTGTCCTTACGGAATCTTTTCCTTTAGATGCAAGAGAACGTACCGGAGGTAAAGAGCAATTAAAAAAACCCTCTGAATTAAATGAAAATATAAACGATGATCTGGATTTTATTATAATGAAATCACTCAATTTAAATCCGGAAGAACGTTATCAGACTGCATATGCTTTGAAGGAAGATTTTGAGAATTTTCTGGCAGGGAGGGAGATTTTTAAAGGGAAAATCTTATCTGATACATATCAGAAAAAATCTGATGCCTGTCAAAAGAAAAATGAAGAAATTTTACAGGCTATATCGGAAGTAGCCACATGGGGTACAGAGGGAAATCAAATACCGGCTAGAAAAGGTTTACTCAGGCCAAAATCAAATTTACTTGAACGGGCGAAATCTTTTCCTGCCGGGAAAAATGAACAGATTTCCGGTAAAGACAGGGAAAATAGAGAGGCAGTTAAGAATAAAATAATTGAACCTCACTTTATAGAAAGGGCTGACAGGAAAGAGGAAAAACCGGTTAAAGAGAGAGAAAAGAAAGATTTTATAGAATGGGACCATAAAGAAAAGAAACCATGTAAAGAGAAAGAAGAGGAAGATTTTACAAAAATTGATTATAATGAAGAAAGACCCTCTGATAAACAGAGAGAAGATTTCATAAAGAAGAAAAAAGTTCGTGAAGAACTGATGGCACGGGAAGATCCATTACCTGCCATGTCACTTATGGATAATCGTGATAGCTATGTCGAAATAGAATCCCGGAATACCCATTGTGAAGGACAGGTAATTTCAACTGAAGACCGGGAAAAGAAAGATGATTTTAAGAAACTTTTGAAGGTCAAATCCAGTGGAAAACATTCGGTGCGTAATGATTTTCATAAGAAATATAGTTCTATGGTTTCTTCTGGTACGGAGAATAAAGATGGTGATTTACTACCACTGGAAGATAGATTAAAACGGATACGGATTGCAGATGATACTAAAGAAAAACCCGGTAAATTTATTATTATTTTATGTAATATTATTGGTGTTTTTGTGATACTCATTGTTTTGTATATGTTTTTCGGAAGAACTTTAATGGCAGAATGGCATTTTACAAGAGGCAAAGAACTTCTGGACAGAGGGAATATTCCCGGCTCCATAGTTGAGTTTCAACATGCTCTGGATTTTAAAGAATTTAAAAATCGTGAGATTTATTTCTGGATTGGCAAAGCCTATAATTTATCAGGGAACAGGGATGATGCAAAAAGATATTTAAATAATTATATTGATGCCTGTCCTGATGGTGATTTTTCCGGGGAAGCAAGGAATATACTCAGGACATCAGGGGAGCAATGAATAGTTGTTTTAATTACTACCATTTTTATTGCAGGTTAGCAGGATTCTTCCATGAGAAAGAGAAAGTTATTAAGGTTTGTTTTTTTCTATGTAATGTGGAAAGGCAGGTAACTTGTTGAAACTTTCTGTTGACTTACCGGCACAGATAAAGTTAGATTTACTGCAGATAGAAGAACTGAATAATCCTAAATTTGCCTTTAATTTTTGCTGGAAATTTAAAACAGGTGATGCAATAATTTCTTCGCCATTTTTCTGGAAAAATACGATATTTGTTAATTCTTCAGATGGTTATCTTTATGCAATAGACGGAGAGAAAGGTGAAGAAAAGTGGAAGAAGAAATTACTTAAGGACGAAAGAGATCTTTCTATTGAATGTTCTCCTGTAATCTCCTCCCGTGACAGATTATATGTTTCGTCTTTTCGAAATCTCTATGCAATCGATGTAAACAGAGGGGATATAATTTTACAAACAGACGGATTTTTTAACAGATCTTCTCTCTGTCTTACAGAAAAAAGGCTTTTTGCCAGCCAGCGTAACATCTTCTGTGCTTATAATCCGGGAAATTTAGAAAAAATATGGGAATTTAAAGCGGAAAGCTATCTTGAAACTTCTCCATGTATCAGTAATAATATGGTTTTTTTCGGCTCCGAAGGTTCTAAAATATATGCACTTGATATAGAAGAGGGCAAACTTTTATGGGAATTTCAAACAGGTAATGCAGTAGAAGCCACACCTTTCGTATATAAAGATACATTACTTGTCGGCTCAAGGGATCAGAACCTTTATGCTCTTAATCTCTTTGACGGGAGTAAAAAATGGAATATTGAACTGGATGGAGAAATTTGCTGTACATCACCTGTCTATAAAGGTATTGTTTATGTAGCTACAGTACTTGGAAATATTTATGCCTTCAATGCCACGACAGGTAAATTGAAATGGAAGTCTGATGTCTCAGGCACTATTTACTCATCACCTGTAATAGATAAAGGTATAATATACCTCGGCTCTTCAGGAAGAATTAAAAAACTTAATGTTATTTCTATCTCTACAGGACAGGTGATATGGGATTTTGATATAGATGGTGAACTGTTTTCCTCTCCTTTTTTAGCAGATAAAAAAGTATATATAACCTCTATGGACGGGTATGTTTATTCTTTTTCCTGTAAAGCTCTCACTGATTATATTGAAGAAGAGGATATGGAAGAGGAAGAAGAACAGAAAGTGCCGGATGTAAAAGACAGGACTTTCACTCAGGAGGACAAACCTTTATACAAAGAGAAAATACCGGAGGTAAAGGATAAGTCTTTCATTCAGCAGGAAAAACCTCTTTGTAAAGATAGAATGTCCGAAGAGAAAGAGACAGTCGGAAAAGAAGCCTATGATGACCATAAAATGGAACTTCGTAAAAAAAAGCAGGAAATGGAAGATAAACTGAAGGCCAGGGCAAAAGAAGCGAAAATACAGGAAAAAAATAAAGAAGAAATTAAATCAAAAAAGATGGAAGCCATTGAAGAAAGGCTTAAAACCCAGAGCCAGACAAAAAGAATCGATGATTCCTTTAAATTTGAAGTTCTGAAAAGACTTGAAGAGATGAATAAATCTCATGAAAATGTCGTTTCTGCACCTGTGAGGGATGATAAAAAGAAGTCAGAAGAACTTGCGAGAAAAATAAAAGAACAGCTCAGTAAAAAGAAAAAAG
>CALARM010000086.1 GCA_937888925.1 uncultured Synergistia bacterium
GAAAATTCAACGGAGAAAAGTTTAACTTTACCTTTAAATACTACTCTTCTTGACAAATACAATATAATGGGTCTTGTAGCTGTAACAGACCTGGGTGCTGTTTATCTTGTAGAAGATAAAACGTCACATGAGATTTATGCTATGAAAGAACTCAGACCTTCCCGTGCCAGTTCCGATGAAGACAGAGACTATGCAGTGGATAAATTTATAAAAGAAGCCAAGCTGCTGCAAAACCTTAATTTCACCAGTGTTCCGAAAATACAGAAATATTTTTCTTTTGAAGGTAATCATTATATTATAATGGAGTTTATTGAGGGTCTGGATCTGGAAGGTATGGTAAAATCAACAGGTACACCGGGACTTCCTCAGGAAATTGTAATAGACTGGGGAATTGAGATATGTGAGGTTCTCTCATGTCTTCATAATTATAATCCTCCTATAATTTATAGAGATATGAAACCTGCAAATATTATGATACGAAATATCGACAGAAGTGTTGTTTTAATAGATTTCGGTATCGCCTTTCCTATGTATGAAGAACTTAAAGGTTTTGCCCGCACACAGATAGGTACCATGGGATATATGGCACCGGAACAGTTCCACGGCAAAGTTTCTCCATCGAGCGATATATTCTCTCTCGGAGGCACACTGTATTTTGCTCTCACTGCCCAGATACAGCAGGTTTTCAATTATATACCTATGAAAACTTTTGTTCCCGACATTTCCGATGATCTTGACAGAATAATAGGCCGTACACTTAAAATCAGACCTGAAGATAGATTTGCTTCTGCAGCAGATATGAAAAAAGCTCTTCAGGATTTAAAAATCAGTTTGAAAGAAGGTAAAGCAAAGCAGGAAGATGAAATAAAAAAAGCCCTCTCTGAGATGAAAAAACCTGATAATCTGATTTTTTCTGTAAATAAAATAAATAAATCTGATTTCAAAGCAGAAGAATTCAAGAAGACAGAAGATGTGGAAAAGAAAATAGAAATCATAGAAGAGATAGAAAAATTATCTGATAGTGAAGCTACGGGAGTTCTTATTGATATTTTGATGAACAGTAAAATCGCCATATGCCGTAAAACTGCTGTTATTTCCCTGGGAAAAAGAAAAGATCCTCTCTGTATTGAAGCTCTGGTGAAGAAGACAAAAGATAAGGATAGAGATGTGCGCCTTACATCCATAGAAACTCTCGGCAATTTCAAAACTGCAGAATCTCTGAAATGTCTTGAAGAATACCTTAAACATAAAGATAAAATTATAAAAAAATCTGCTATTACCGCTCTTGAGCATATGGGAGATAAAAAAGCTCTCAATGCTTTAATAAAAGCAAGAAAAAGAGAAGGTCTTTTCAGTATAGAAATGAAAAGACTTATGGATAGAGCTATAGAGAAAATAGACGCATCGCTTGAAGGAACGGGGAAAAAGAAAAAATCCAGAAAGCCGGGATTATTTGAATTAATAAAGAGATTTTTATTCAGAAAATAATTTGTTCGTGACGCGTCACGGGTGGCTGAATAATTTAAATTATATAAAGGGTTATCAGTCATGTTGAAAAAATCCTTTCTGTTTATTCTTCTTATCATTACTTCTCTCTCTGTTACTTACAGTCAGGATGGCGGTCTTTATGTATTCGTTACACTCTGGGGCAGTGAAGGTAAAAGACCGGGACAGTTCCGACTTCCTCAGGGCATAACAATAGATAGTTCTGAAAATGTTTATGTCTCAGATACATGGAACAATCGTATTCAAAAATTTGATTCGTCAGGTAAATTCCTAAATGAGTGGGGCGTAACAGGTTCCGGTGACGGGCAGTTTAAGAAACCATGCGGGCTTGCCATGGACAGAGAAGGCTTTCTTTATGTGGCAGACAGAGATAATTACCGTATACAGAAATTTACCTCCTCCGGTGCATTTGTAACAAAATGGGGCTCCTTTGGCAGAAAGAACGGGCAGTTTGATTTCCCGTACTGTCTTTCCGTAGATAGTGAAGGATATGTTTATGTTGTAAATACCTATAACAATGATTCTATTCAGAAATTTAGTTCTTCCGGTATTTTTACTGCAAGAATAGGCTCACGCGGCACAGGTGACGGTCAGTTTACAGGCTCCTTCGGTATTACCCTGGACAGTAAAGGATATATTTATATAGTGGAAAAAGATAATCACAGGGTACAGAAACTGGATAAAGACGGAAAGTTTGTAACTAAATGGGGTTCTTACGGCTCAGATGACGGTCAGTTTATATCACCGAGAGGCATTGCTGCAGATAAATCGGGAAATATTTATGTTCTGGATAATGGTAATTACAGGATAGAAAAATTCACAGATGAAGGGAAATTTATAGGTAAATGGGGGAAAATAGGGAGCGGGCACGGTGAATTTCAGGCAGGGATGATTGGAATCACAGTTTTTTCGGATACTTCTGTTTATATACTGGAATATGAAAATGAAAGGGTTCAAAAATTTATTCCGAAGAAATGACCGGGATTATATGATAATCGTAACGCGTAACGGGAGGAACAGATTTTCATTCTTCTTTGTAAACGCACATTCATAGTATTTTTTTCATTACCACCACAATCCAATTAATTTTACAGCGGAAAAAATGATTTTAATTTAACAAACTTTTAACATTATTATATTGTTTCTCTCTTTTCTATATGGTAATTTATATATATAATGATAGTTTATTTCATAACATGGCATAAGTAATCCCCGCGTCACGCGTCACGCGTCACGCGTCACGCGTCACGATTCATGAAAAAGGAATTATATGAACATTTCAAGTATAAAATCTGATTTTAAATATTCTATAAGGCCGGAAAAAGCAGTCTGTAAAGAAAGTGAAGATTACTTTGTTTCATCAGATAACATGGAACATGGTTTAAATGATATAAATAAACTTGCAGAGCTTTCGAGAGAACATAAAGCTAATTCTCTGAGCAGCCTCGGTATGGATAACTATATGATTCCTGCCAGTGAGGGGCAGATAAAACATCTCTGTCTTACCTGCGGAAATTCACTTGATGGGCCATCGGGAGAAAGTTATAAAAATGCTTTTAAAATCTTTCTTCAGAATATGCCTTCAGCCAGATTTACTGTACTGACATCGAATGAAGATGTAAAAAAACAGGTGCAGAACCTTGTAGATACATGGTCATGTAATGGTGTTATTTCAAATCCTGAGAGGGTAAATATTGCTGCTACGGGGAAAAATTTATCTATATGGGCCCAGGATTCAACCCTCGTTGTAGGCAATAAGCTCATAGAACCTGCCAGAAACTATACTCCGTCTGAAGGCGATAAAGCTGTTCCCGGTGAAATTTCCAGGGTTAATAAGGAATTTCAGCTTGAACAGAGAGAAGGTTTATTCATTGACGGAGGTAATCAGCTTGCTACAGAAGATACGCTCTTTCTTGGTTCCGATGCTGTAAGTTTTATGATGGAAGATATGAAAAAATGTCCTGCCAGATACAGCAGAATAACAGGTAACCTTCATATAGAAGGAGCATTAACGATGGGGCAGGAAGAACTATGTAAACTTATGCTTGAAAAAACCTTTCCATGTCAGAAAATAGTTTATATCGGTAATACATCTGTTCAGAACGGACAGCCTGAAGCTCATATAGATTTATTCATGACTCCTCTCGGTAAAGTAGATCCTGAAACAGGGAAACAGGTTGTAACCGTGGCAGATCCTTACATGGCCTGTAAGATTTTAATGGATTTAAAGGAAAAAGATCCGGAAAAATACAGTAAATATGAGGAAAGTATTAAAAGTAAACTGTCAGACTGTATTGAGAAACATCCGCTCGATACTATGACCAATTTTATGTTTGATGAAATATTTATGGGTGGTTTTAATGTGAAATTCAATGAAGTCGCACAGACTCTGGAAAAAGACGGGTATAAAGTGGAAAGAGTACCTTATTTTGCTCATAGTTCTTTTACCAGGCTTCCTTCTATAACCTATAACAATGGTTTAATAGACGGAGATAATTTCTTTATTCCCGCTTTTGATATTCCGGAACTGGATGATTTAGCAGCAGGTATTTACAGAAAATATGGTTATAATGTAATACCTGTGGAAATGACAGCTATAAGCTCTCATCTCGGAGCCATAAACTGTATGACAAAGGTTCTGGAAAGAGAGTATTCTCTTTCTGCGGGAGCTTAATGCTGCTTCAGGAAAAACTATGAACAGTGAGTGATGAACAGTGAGTAGTGAGTTAATAAAACCCACCTGTCACTCAATACTCACCGCTCACTACTCACTAACAGGCATGACCGTATCGGTCACAACCAAATATGAAAATGAATAGACAGTGGAGCATAAAACTTCATCATTTTTATATAAATTTTAAATAAAAAAGAGGGATGAATTATGGAAATAGGTAATAAGAGAGAAATTTATGAAGGTATGAATCTTGGCAAATTCAGCGGAGAAAGAGAAAAAATATTAAAAGAAGTAAAACTTGATCCTGATAAGATGGACGGTTTTATGAAGGCATCTCCCGGGGAAGATGAAAGAATAAAGGTAGTTCTCGACCTTGGAAAGCTTAAAAAGAAATTCACTAAAATGGCAGGTACGTCGGAGGATATATCAGGTGGAGGAGAAAAAAAAGAGATTTCTTTTAATCCCGGTTTCGCCAGAAAAGCTATAGACAGATTATTAAAAAAGCATGATTCCAGCCTTGAAATGAATGATTATATGATTCCTGCCAATAAGGGCCATGTAAAACACATGTGCCTTACCTTCGGCAGACTCGGCGATATGGAGTCTAATTATATGGAAGCCATGAAAACCTTTATAGCTAAGATGCCTTCTGCAAAATTTACTATTCTCACTTCAGGGGAAAGTGATAAAGAAAAAATACAGAACCTTGTCAATCAATGGGCTAAAGATGGAATTGTTTCAAATCCTGAAAGGGTTCAGATAAGTGCAAGTAACAACGCTTTTTCCATATGGGCTCAGGATTCGACTCTTGTAGTGGGCAACAATGTTGTAGAACAGGATAGAATGTGGTTCCCCGGTAGCGGTGACGGAGCTGTAGCATCTGAACTTGCAAAAATAAATCCGGAAGTTAAATATAAGAAAATGGAAGGCATATTTATTGACGGAGGAAATCAGCTTGCTACTGATGATACGGTATTTGTAGGTTCCGATGCAGTGGCTTTTGCAATCAAGGATATGAAAAGTTATCCTTCCAAATATGATAAAATAACAGGAGATTTGAAAATAGATAATGTAAAAAGCCTGGGGCAGGAAGAGCTTGTTAAAACTATGATGGACAGAACCTTTCCACATCAAAAGGTAGTAGTTATAGGACATAAGGGAGAACAGCCTGCTTTCCATATAGATATGGCCATGACCCCCCTTGATAAGGTAGATCCCGAAACGGGTAAGAAGGTTATAACAGTAGGTGATCCTTCTATGGCTCTTAATATTTTAAAAGATATTAAAGAAAAAGAGCCGGAAAAGTTTGCTTCCTATGAAAAATCCCTGAGTGAAAAGCTACACGGATGGACAAGAAAACCTCTTCAAGGACTCTTTGAACATTTAAAGGATGATAAGGCTTTACAGGAGAATTTCGATGCCGTTGCAAAAGGTCTTGAAGACAGCGGATATAAAATAGAAAGAGTTCCTTATCTGGGCAGTTCTTCTCTCAGATATCATCCATGGATAACCTATAATAATTCTGTAGTAGACGGAAATAATATCTTTATTCCAAATTTTGGTATACCTGAACTTGATAGTGTGGGAAATGGAGTATACGAAAAATACGGCTATGACATGGTACCTATTGATATGACAGCTATAAGTTCTTTACAGGGGGCTATAAACTGTATTACGAAAGTAATTGAAAGGGATTATACGGAAAGTGCCTGAAAAAATAAAAATTGAAACAGGATATT
>CALARM010000087.1 GCA_937888925.1 uncultured Synergistia bacterium
GTACCTCTATGGCATTTTATTATCTTTGCCGCAAGGGTAAGCCCCAGTCCGGTACCGCTGTCTTCGGGCCGGGAGGAAACCTTATAAAATTTATTAAATATGAATGGAATTTCTTCAGACGGTATACCTCTGCCGTTATCTTTAATTTTTATTATAAATTTCGTGGCAGTAAATTTAATAGTTATTTCTATTTTTTCATTCCATGATAAAACATTGAAAGAATCCTTAAGGATTTCTTCCAGTGCTACTGTCATTTTTTCAGTATCTAACATTACAGAAGATACAGGTTCGCAGAAATTAAATTGTAATGAAATGGATTTTTCCTCTGACTGAGATTGGAATTTCTTCAAAATCTCTCTTATAAACTCTACCGGATCAACGTGAATCTTTTTTATAAAAATTCTTTTTCTGTCAAGTTTTGAAATCTGACTTAATTTATCAAGCATACTCGAAAGTCTGCAACTTTCATTATATATTATCCTGATAAAATCCTTTTTATTTTCTTCATCCATGTCGTCATCTTCAATAATAACCTGACTGAAACCTTTTATAAGGGTAACAGGCGTTCTCAATTCATGAGTAACATGGGATATAAATTCATCGTCAAATGTTTCTTTTTTATTCATTATCCTGAAAAATATATGGCCTTTTTCCAAAACATGTATCAGTTATTTATCTATAAAGCCTCTTCACTTTTCACTCTTCACCTTCTATAAAATATCTGACTGTGTCCAGAAATACCGTTCTGTCAAAAGGTTTCTCAATATAAGCCGATGCTCCTGCATCTATAATTTTCTCTATTTCCTTCGTATATCCCCTTGCTGTTGTAACTATAACAGGAATATCCTCCATAGCAATAGATTTAAATTCTTCAAGAAACTTGAAGCCATCCATGACAGGCATCATCAAATCCAGCACTATGAGAGAAGGATTGAAGTCTTTAACAAATTTCAGGCCATCCTGCCCGTTCTTTGCTGTCATAACTTCATATTTTTCTTTTTTCAGAACATAAGTCATAAGTTTTATTATATTCAAGTCATCGTCTATGACCAGTATTTTTTTACCTTCCAAATGTTCTTCTCCTTATATTGAGAGTAAAATGGAATACGGATTTAACAGAGGTTTACACAAAATTTATGAAATAGTCAAAAATTTCTGCAAATAATACTGAAATATCCTATCTTTAAAACCCTGGAGTCCATCACCTGACAGGGCAGATATAAAAACACTATCCTCATATCGTGCTTTTAAATTTTCTATAAGACCCTGTTCAACAATTGTGTCTGTCTTATTAAAAACATAAAGAAGGGGCTTATGTTCAATTGCCAGTTCTTTCAGCGTATCACTTACTGATAACATATGGGCTTCAAAATTTTTATGTCCCGTATCTATAACATGAAGCAACAGGTCTGCTTCTTTCAACTCTTCCAGAGTAGACTTGAATGACGCTACCAGATGAGACGGCAATTTTTTTATAAATCCTACAGTATCACTCAGAAGAACCGTTACATCATCCTTTAAATAAAGTCGCCTTATAGTGGTATCAAGTGTGGCAAACAATCTATTTTCACAGAGTACATCTGATCCTGTAAGTTTGTTTAAAATAGTAGACTTACCGGCATTGGTATAGCCTATAAGGGAAACATTGAAAAAGCCTGCTCTTCCTTTTCTTCTGGTATATCTGCTCTTTTCTATGTCCTCTAAAGCTTTCTTTAAATTTGATATTCTTTTTTTTATCAATCTCTTATCTTCTTCAAGCTGTGTTTCACCTGGCCCCCTCATGCCTATACCGCCTTCTATTTTGGAAAAATGAGTCCACATTCTCTTTAATCTGGGGAGAGTATATTCCATCTGTGCCAGTTCCACCTGTATTTTTGCCTCTCTTGTCCTGGCACGGAAAGCAAATATATCCAGTATAAGCTCTGTTCTGTCAATAACCCTTATCTGTGAATCTTCTTCCAGATTTCTCACCTGGCGGGATCTCAGATCATCATCAAAAATGAGGAGATTGGCATTTTTCTGAAGAGCCATTTCTTTTAATTCGAAAACCTTACCTTTACCTATATAATAGGCAGGGTTTAATGATTTCCTCGTCTGTATTACCCTGTCTATAACTGTTGCTCCTGCCGTATCTGCAAGAAAAGCCAGTTCTTCTATGGATTCCTCTGCCTCTTCTGCTGACATTGAAGGCAGTCTTACTCCTACAAGAATGGCTCTTTCTTTTTCTTTTTTTATTTCACCCTTCTTTTTCAAAGAAAAGGCATCCTGATTTATAAGCAATAAACCACTCCTTTATTATTTACAGAAAAATTTTAACTCTGTTAATTTCGTGTAAACCTCTGTAAAAGTCTTATTCCATGATAAAATTATAACGGACATTTTAGAGTCTCACCCGGCTGCTAAAGGCCGGAGGGATTTTTTGAAAGAATCCCTGCCATTAAATATACGGAAGTATAAGATATTATGAATAAACCTGCAATTATAAGAACTATATAAATTACAGGTTTTAAGCTGGCCTTATCCTTCTTCTTTTTTTTCTTTTTTATCTGCATATAAACCTCCGAAAATTTTATATATTTTTATTTCAGAAAACATATTTCCTGAACTTATAAAAAACTCCGAATAATGTTCAACGAGATATTTCTATACTGTTAATTTTACAAAATTTTCAAAAAAAGTCAATACTGACTTAACCTGACGGGGAGCTTTTCGAATAAGCCCTGAAGTCAAAACTGACTTTACAGAATATAAAGGCAGAAAGAATGGTTTTTAATATCTGAAGTAAAACCCTTATAACATAACGAATTAAAAGGATTTACAGATAAAACAGCCATGTTACAATGCTCTTACGATATATCGCTTTAAAAGCTTATAATATAAGGCTCTGTAGAATGTTTATAAAAATATTTTTCTCTTAAAGGAGAATAACTTTTTAAGAAGAATTTATTAATGTAAGTGCGAAAATTACCCCTTACAAAAATTGAATCTTTACTGAACTGTGAAGTTTTATTTTTTTTTATAGATAATTTCAAGGAGGAATTTTACCTGATGTCTAAAAGCCTGGAGACAAATTTAAATTTATCACAGAATGCCATAACAGTTTTAGAGAGAAGATATTTAAAAAAAGATAATGAAGGTCATGTCATAGAAACACCTGAAGATATGTTCAGAAGAGTGGCAAAAAATATTGCCCAGGCTGATAAACTTTATGACAGTAATGCAAACCTGAAAGATACGGAAGAAAAATTTTATAACATGATGGCAGAACTGGATTTTCTGCCGAACTCTCCTACACTCATGAATGCAGGCAGAGAACTTCAGCAACTCTCGGCCTGTTTTGTTCTCCCTGTAGAAGATTCTATAGAAAGTATTTTTGAAACAATAAAGAATACGGCCCTTATCCATCAGAGCGGCGGGGGAACAGGGTTTTCCTTTTCCCGAATAAGGCCTAAAAACGATATAGTCATGTCCACAAAAGGTGTGGCAAGCGGGCCTATTTCTTTTATGAAAGTCTTTAACACTACCACTGAAACTATAAAACAGGGCGGATGTGTGGAAGAAAATACCCTTATTTCAACAGAAAAAGGTATCTTTCCTATTAAGGAACTCGGAGAAATCTCTCCCGGTAATTATGAACATATAGAATTAAATGTTTTTACCGATGAAGGAATAAAACCTGTTGAGCAGTTTTACAATAATGGCACTAAAAAAGTAAAAACAATAGTTACTTCCTATGGATATACCTTTACAGGAACTCTTGAGCATAAAATCAGAGTTATAGACAAAAAAGGTAACTATGTCTGGAAAGAATTAAAAGACATAAAAAAGGGTGACTGGGTTGCACTTCAGATGAATAGTTTTAATGGTGAAACACTCAGATTTCCGAAATTTGATAAAAATTTTCATCATAACAGTAAAACCTGTAAAATCCCTGAAGAAATGAGTGCTTCTCTGGCAGAACTGGCAGGATATTTTACCGGAGACGGATGTTTCCATAAAGGTAAATTAATGTTATCTGTTCCTCATGATTGTATAGAACTTAAAGATTATTTCGATAAAGGCTTTAAAGAAATTTTTGATATAGAAAGTCGTGTTGAACAAAAAGAAAACGATAAGAGTATAAATCTTATTTATCACAGCCAGATGCTTGTAGAATGGTTTAAATTTATAGGAATAGAAAAGGAAAATTCTTTAACAGCCAGAGTTCCGACTGTAATTTTCAGAACAGATCCATCATGTACCGAAGGATTTTTAAGAGGATTATTCGAAGCAGACGGATATATAGATAAAAAGGGGTATCATATAGCTTTATCTTCTGTATCTGAACAGTTAATCAGAGAAGTTCAGATATTACTGCTCGGACTTGGTATCCCTTCAGGTATAAGAGTCAATTCAAAAAGAGAACAGGCCTATGGAAAGAATAACCTTTATATACTTACTATTGCTACGCCTGAAGGTTTAAAAATCTACAAAGAAAAAATTGGATTTTTAAGCCATAAAAAAGTTGCCCGCCTGACCGGTATAATAAAAAGAGAAACGAATTATAATGATCTCATACCAAATCAGGGAAAAAAATTCAGAGAATTTTATGAAAAACTTACCTTAAAACCTAAAAATCAGTTATACAGAAAGATATATCATTACCTTGACGGAGTAAAAGACAGAAGAAACCTTACAAGACAGAAAGCGGAAATTTTAGTAAGAGAATACGATTGTCTTAAAGAGAGTTTTCTATCAGAAATACTTGATAGAAATCAATTCTATGATCAGGTTAAAGAAATAAATACAGGAGAAGCTCCTACACTTGATCTCGTTGTACCGGAAAATCATACCTATATAGCAAACGGCTTCGTAAGTCATAATACCAGGCGGGGTGCAAATATGGGCATTCTCAGAATAGATCACCCGGAAATAATGGAATTTATTACATGTAAAAAAGAAGAAGGCTCGATGAATAATTTCAATATTTCCGTCGCAATTACAGATAAATTCATGGAAGCCCTTGATAAAGGTGAGGAATATGATCTCATAAACCCCAGGACAGGTAAACCGGTAAAGAAACTCAAAGCAAAAGAAGTATTTGAAAAAATTGTAGAACTTGCGTGGAATAACGGTGAACCTGGTATAGTATTTATAGACAGGATGAACAAAGCAAACCCGACACCTATTATAGGTGATATTGAAAGCACCAATCCATGCGGCGAGCAGCCACTTTTGCCATATGAGTCATGTAATTTAGGTTCTGTCAATTTAGCTCAAATAGTCATAAAAGATCACACAGGGAAAGCGAAAATAAATTACAAAAAGTTGAGGGATTTAGTACACAATGGTGTGCATTTCCTGGATAATGTTATAGACATGAATAAATATCCTCTTAAAAAAATAGAAGACATGTCAAAAGGGAACAGAAAAATCGGACTCGGGGTTATGGGATTTTCCGATATGCTCATACAGCTTGGTATTCCTTATAATTCGG
>CALARM010000088.1 GCA_937888925.1 uncultured Synergistia bacterium
CCAGAAGACTCTGGCCGTTAAATTCCTTCATAAGAGGGTCATCATGGATAGTTATAAATTCAGGTAATATTCTGGTTCCTATTTTACCTTTAAATGTCTGTCCTTCACCGGGACTGAGGAGTCTTTCTCCTTCGAGCCTGTGTCCTATGGCTTCATGGAAGAATATGCCCGATGCAGAAGGAAACAATATGGCAGGACCTACATAGGGTTTAAGCACTTCGGCTTTCTTCAGTTCACATAGTTCAGAAATAAGAGTTTCTATTTTTTTTTCAATAAAATCTTCCCGGGGGAACTCTTCGAGATTTATAAATATATCGTTCCAGTCTCGTTCGACAAGCATTCCGTCTTCTGCAAGTCCCTGAACCACTATTCTTATGCCTATATTTGTTTCCTTTGAATTGATTTCGCTTCCTTCTGTATTGACATAATATTTATGAACATCTCTTGCATTGATTGAGATAAATGAATTATTTACTTCTTTATATTTCTTGAGTTTCCCGGAATGTTTTTTTACAAGGTTTTTCCATTCCTTTACTGGCAGTTTTAATTCCGGCAGTTTTTCTTTACTTACAGAAGGTTTTTCTATCGAAAAATCGAGTTTACCTTTATGAATCAGTACTTCTTTTATCATCTGGCTTTTCTTTTGATAATACTCCATTAAAGCTTCCTTGTATTTGCAATCGGTAAGACGCCATAGAGTATGTTTCAGACCATCGGAAGAATTACCCAGCGGCGAGGGAATCCACGAATAGGAATCATCTGAAGTAGCGTTTTTATAAAGTCCTCCGCTTATAGTATTATCAAATTCATGGGAACCAATTCTCACCTCTGCATATATGCCTGAATTATTATTACTGTTTGCTTCAAATAGATCACCGTATTTACCCCATATTGTCGTATCAAATGTATTTCTGTACAGGTAACTTATAAAAAATGGAGACCGGTTATCTTCAATTGTTAATTTTCTGTATGATCTGTAAAGTTCTGCTTTTAATGTTTTTAAAATATTGCTCATAATTTTTTTATAATCCTTTATTTATGGTAAGAGTCCATCAATTAACTATCAGAAACCGGGTGGTTCAGGATTAAAGGATTACCGGGATTAAGAATTTCACCTGGAGTAAGGTTATTTTATCATCGTGGTAATCCAAAAAGTCCAGTAAATCCCGGTCAAACTTCAATTTTCTCCAGAGCTTTTTGAGCTTCTTCTCTGACTTCTGAATAATTATCTTCCAGAAGCTGGCTGAGAGCTTTTCTTGCTTCCATATATTTCAGTTCTCCCAGAATTTCACAGGCAGTCTGTCTTACAGTAGGTTTCTGATCCTTAAGAGCTTCTATAAAAATAGAAGGTTCCACATGTTCGCCTGTCTGCCAGAGTACCTTTATGGCAGTCGCCCTTACCTTGGGAGATTTATCTTTTACAGATTCCCGGAATAAAGATAATCTCTCATTACATTCGATTTTTCCCAGGGCTATTACGGCAAGTCTTCTCAGATCTTCATCTTCATCTGAAAGAGCTTCTATTATTACTGATTTGGCCCTCAGATCACCTGTTTTACAGAAAACTTCCATTATACGTTTTCTGCTGAGAATATTTCCTTTATAGGATTCTATAAGTGACGGTATTGCCCTCTCACCGAGTTTAATCAATGCTTCAAGAGATTGATTATAAAGATTGGAAGGATCATTCTGAAGGGATTTAATAAGATAAGGAATTGCTTCTTCAGATGGTATTCTGGACAGAATTTCTATAAGTATAGTCCAGCTCTGCTGTTTTACAAGACGGTTAAAATACTGTTTTTCATCCATAGCTCTTATAATTACGGGAACAACTTCTTCATTATCCATATTGCCAAGTATTTTTACTATTATTTTCCTGCATTCCCAGTTTCTCTCTCCATGTTTTGCCATGGCTCTGCATTCGGCAGTTTCCTCTTCAAGTAATTTGATTAAAGGTTCTTTAATCTCAGGAGGAGAAAGTTTTTCGAAAACAGTCAGTATTTCCCATCTTATATCTTCATATTGCAGTAATCCCAGCAGATAGTTTACTACCATGTTTCTCAAATTAATATATTTAACAGATTTTAAAGATTCTAAAACAGCTATCTTAACTGCTCTGGAATTATCTTTTATACTTTCAATCAGTATGGGAACTATAGCTTCATCTTCAAGATAGCCGAGAGATTTTATTATTTCTTCTCTTTCTCTTTCATTGCTTTGCTTTATTTCTTTCGTAATATGTGATTGTACTTCAGGAATATGTATATATTTTTTTAATCCCTGAGCAGCCAGTCTGACAATATTATTATTCTGCTCCCTTAAAGATGTAATAAGAAAAGAAGCTATCCTGGGAGATGTAAAATCTTCCATCGCAAATATAATTTCTCTGTGAAGATCTTTATTTTTCTTTATCTCAATCATATTTAACAGCTCGTCCATAGCTTCTTCTGACCCTATCTGGCCGAGAATTTTTATAATTAATTTTATTTTATCAAGTTCTTCTTCACTTTCATTTA
>CALARM010000089.1 GCA_937888925.1 uncultured Synergistia bacterium
TGAAGAATTATCTTTGAAGAAAAAGAAGAAGAGACCACCGGAAGATGAAGAATTACCTTTGAAGAAAAAGAAGAAGAGACCACCGGAAGATGAAGAATTACCTTTGAAGAAAAAGAAGAAGAGACCACCGGAAGACAACAGAATACTCCTGAAGAAAAAGAAGAAAAAACGTCGTGACTCTGGAGAAAAAGAGTTGATTCCTGAAGTGCCTCAGGATGAACTGTCCAGATATCAAAAGTTCCTTCACGAAGATCCTTCAAGGATAGAACTTAACCTGACTGTTGGACAGCTTTTAATGGAAAAGAAAGAATATGAAAAAGCAGAAAAATATTTTCAGGATTACATAACCAGAAAAGATACGTCTGAAAGTGCTTACAGGCAACTCGGCGACTGCTATTATGCCCGGGGACTGGAGGAAAAAGCTGCAAACATATATGAAAAAGCCCTTCTCCTGAATCCTGACGCTCTTGATCTCCAAACAAAGGTTTCGGAAATAAGAAATAAATACAACCTCTTAAGAGAACATTTAAACCAGGCAAGAAAAGCTGAGGAGATAAATGATTCCAATGAAGCAATTAAATCATATAAAGAAGCAGCAAATCTATCTCCCAGAGATGCCACAATATATTATGCAATAGGAAAAATATATGAAGACCTCGGTGACATAAAATCTGCTTATGAATATTATAAATTTGCCGTAGACATATCCCCTGCAAACCTGGATTATCAGAAAAAGTTCCATACACTCAAGGTTGACATAGAAGGGGTGGCTCTTGCAAATACAGATGACGCAAATCTAAAACAGATTACATATCTGTTGAGAAGCAGTATATCAGATAAACATGATGAGCATAATAATTTCTGCCGTCTCGGAGAAATACATCTTTACCAGGGTATGTATCAGGAAGCACTGGAACAGTTCAAATATGCCCTGTCCATAGAACAATCAGCCAGAGCATATAGAGGTCAGAGCACTGCCACCAGACAGTTAGGAGATATACGTAAAGCAATACAATCACTTACAAGTGCAATAATCCTGGATAATAGTAGAGAAGAAGATTTATTGAACCTCGTAGAGCTTTACAGCCAGAATAATCAGGTACCGGAAGAAGTTGTTCCTGAAATTATAAGGCTTTCAGGACTTACAGCAGATTCGCCTCAAATACAGTTTTATACCGGTATACTTATCGAGGCAAGAGACTGGCAGGAAGCCAGTAAATATTATGAAAAAGTAATAGAAGAAGATCCGGAAATGCCTGATGTTCAATACAGGCTCGGTTCATTACTGTTACAGAATGACCTTATTGAAGAAGCACAGGAAATATTGAAAAATGTTTTAGCACTGAAACCGGATCATTACAAAACTATGACATCTCTTGGCAGATTGTTTATGAAGAAAAAGGCTCTCAAACATGCCAGAGAATGCTTAAAAAGAGCCATAAAAATAAATCCATGTTATTATGAACCCAGTTATCTCCTCGGTAAAATGTTAATGACAGAAGGCCATAGTGAAGAAGCACAGGAATACCTGAATAAAGCCGATAAATTCGGACAGAACAGTCCTAATTATTATATAGATAAAGCTGAAATTTATCTTCAGGCACAGGATCTGAATAATGCTATAAAATCCATAGCAAAAGCAGTGACTATGGGCATAAGTGATAATAAAATCATAAATCAGGTCGTTTCCATGGCCCTTGAATTAAATGACTATACATTATTTGAAATCTTAAGTGATGCTTTCGAAAAACAGGGAGACAGGGAACAAATAAAAATCATTTATCTGAAAATGATAAAATTACAGCCTGAAAATATTTTTTACAGACTTAAACTTTCAAAAATTTACAGAGAAATAGAAAGATACAGAGATGCTCTGGGATTACTCACCAGTTTCGTTACAGAAGATACAGATAATCTGGATGTAAAACTGGAACTTTCAGAATCTCATTACGGAGTAGCAAAAAATGCCTTTTCCAGAGAAGACTGGGACGAAGCTACAGAACACATAAAAAAAGCTCTTGCTTATACAGAGTTATATGAAATTCCACGGGAGGCTATTAAAAATTTAAAACACAAGTTTACAGCCAGAAAATTAAAAGTTATAGAAACACTTACAGGTAAAAAGTTTCTTAAAGATACTCTGCCGGGGATATTAAAAAATTCACCAATCAGTAAAAAAGAAAAACTCATATTCAACAAACAGGAGCTGGACTTAATTCTCAGCAGTTCAATTTATGGTGTAAACAAGGAAGATTATCATATACTGCTCGGAGATATTTATGCAAGGACTGATAGATACGAAGAGTCTATTGAATTGTATTTCAAAGCACTTGAGATCAATCCTAAAAACGGAATGATATTTTTCAAATATGGTAATGTTCTCGAACAGTTAGAAAATTACAGAGAAGCTGCCGATGCATACAAAGATGCAGTAAATCTTGATCCGACAAATATTATTTTCTATGCAAAACTTGCAAAAACGAAATTACTGATGAAAGAATACCAGGAAGTCAGTA
>CALARM010000090.1 GCA_937888925.1 uncultured Synergistia bacterium
ACGGATGGGGAGGGGCAAATCCTGATTATTTAAATGTATTTAATGAAAAAATTCCAGAACTGCAGATGATTGATAGAGACGGTACTGTCATAGGCGGTAATTCTCATTGGAAAAAACCTGTTGTCATGCTTATAAATGAACGGGTGAGAAGCGGTAAAGAGATTCTGGCTTACGGATTTAAGAAATATAAAATTGGTACACTTATAGGTGAAAAGACTGCAGGAGCCGTTCTTGGAGGTAAGATATTAACTGTTTCCGATGGTTCTCTTTTATATCTGGCATGTTGTGCCGCACGAATTGATGGAGAAAACCTGGAAGGAAAAGGCGTGGAACCTGATATTATTGTACCTTTTGATATAAGATACTGTGAAGGAAAAGATTTGCAACTGGAAAAAGCTATAGAGTATCTTAAGAACCTGTAAAAAGAAAATTTTAAAAATTATCCGTCTAATATTTTATATCATGTTGTTGAACGAGACGTGAGCCGGGAAATAAATAACCACTTTTCCCCCACAGCTCACGTCTTTTCTCTCATCTTTATTTTACGAAAGGAGTTTTTTTATGAAAAAGTGTCTTTTACTTTTACCGGTTATATTAATTATGGCTTTCCTCTATTATCCCGGCGAAGCCACAGGCCAGCATATAAGACTTAAAATTCTTGGACAGACAGATTTTCTTTCAGGAGGTACTGCAGGACTGAGAATTATTGCTCTTGATGAACAGGGTCATAAGACCCTGGAAGGAGTAAAAATTTCTATTAATTTTGTTTCCGATAAGGACAAAAAGGAACTTTTTTCCGGCATTACCGATTCTTCAGGAAGTGTTAATTCATCTTTTAAAATACCTTCAGATTTTTCCGGTAAAGCAAAGCTTTCTGTAATTGCTTCACGGGAAACGGCAAAAAAAGAAATAGCTTTTGATGTCAATATAACTAAAAGTTATCAATTGCTTCTCACTACGGATAAACCTCTTTATCAGCCCGGTCAGACGATAAATTTAAGACTTCTTGCTCTGAAGAGACCTGATATGGAACCTGTTTCTGATATGCCTGTAATATTTGAAATACAGGATGCAAAAGGCAACAAAGTTTTTAAATATGAAGGAAAGCTCTCGGAATTCGGAGTGGCATCGGGTAAATTTAATCTTGCAGATGAAGTCAACATGGGTGAATATCATATTAAAGCCATTGTAGAAAAGGAAGAAATAGAGAAAAATGTTACTGTAAAACGTTATGTACTGCCGAAATTCAATAATACTGTTAAATCGGATAAAGATTATTATCAACCGGGACAGACTGTTAAAGGAACTGTAGAATCCCGTTATTTCTTCGGGAAACCTGTGTCAGACGGTGATGTGAACATAACCTTTTCTACCTTTGACGTTCAGGAAAATAAACTTTCTGAAATAAGTGGTAAGACAGATAAAGAAGGATTTTATGTGTTTGAATATAAAGTGCCTGATTATTTTACCGGTCTTCCCCTTGAAGGAGGTAAAGCCGCACTGGATATGAAAATTACCGTAACAGACAGGGCAAAACATCAGGAAATAATTTATAAATCTCTCCCTGTTGTAAAAGACCCTGTTCAAATAACCGTTGTACCTGAAAGCAACTCCTTTATTCCGTCTGTGGAGAACGTTGTTTATATTCTTACGAATTATCCTGACGGCAGTCCTGCCAGAACAACTCTGGACATTACTATTGACGGTAAAACGGAGAAAATAAAAACTGATGATACTGGATTTGCCGAAGTTTATGTAAAACCTGAACATGAGAAGACTTCTTATGAGATAAAATGTTATGATGACCGGGGAAACAGTGCTTCTTCAAAAGGAGTTTTTCAAAGTGCCGCAGGAGAACAGATTCTTTTAAGAACTGATAAAGCCCTGTACAGAGTGGGTGAAGCCATTAAATTAAATGTTTTCTCCGTAACAGGTGAAGTTACTGCTTATGTGGATATAATAAGAGATAATCAGACTATTCTGACTAAAGCCATTGACATTAAGTCAGGTAAGGGAAATCTTGAATGGAGCTTAACTCCTGACTGTGCCGGAAGTCTTACTCTCCATGCCTACAGAATTACTCCTGACGGACAGATTATAAGAGATACACGAAAGATCGTCGTAAGTTCCGCAAATGATTTAGATATAAATGTGTCTATGAATAAAGGTGTTTATCTTCCCGGAGAAGACGGGGAAATAAAATTCAAGGTGGCTGATAAGTCGGGGAAACCGGTTCAGTCTGTCCTGGGAGTGGATATAGTGGATGAAAGCCTCTTCGCTCTGGCAGACAGAAAACCGGGGTTTGAAAAACTTTATTTCCTTCTGGAAGCTGAACTCCTTGAGCCGAAATATGAAATACATGGTATAGAATTTTCAGATCTTGTAAGAGGTTTTGAAGAAGGAAAAGATAAAAGTGATACTCAGAACCTGTCAAAGATTATTTTAAAGAATGCACCTTCAGACGAGGTGTTTACTGTAAATAAAGATTCCTTTGTAGAGGATCTGAAGAATCTTTATACAAATTTTACTGCCGTATATAACGGTATAAATCTGTTTTACGGAGCGAATAACCGTTATCCTTCCAGTGTGTCCGAGATGATTAAAGGCAAATACCTTTTGAAAGATAGATATTTAAAAGAGGAAGAAATACTTGATCCATGGGGCAATTACATATATATATCAGGTGGCGGAACCACAGGTTATGTGGAACTTATATCCTTCGGCCCTGACGGTAAAAAAGGAACGGATGATGATATAAGCTATCAAAATATATATCAAATACTTGAGCGTTACATATCTTACAATGATCCCTTCTGGAGTAATGCAAGATGGTTCGCCAACGAAGAAGGGGGAGCGATGGAGGTTATGAAAGCAGAGAATTTTGCAGGAGGCCCTCCTGTACTCTGTCCTATGGCTGCATTACCTTCAGATGGCCCGACAGGAGGAAGCGCTCCGGAAGCACCTGCGAGAGTGAGGGAATATTTCCCTGAAACCCTTTATACAAATCCGGAAGTCATTACAGATGAAAAAGGTGTGGCGAAGATCAATGTAAAAATGGCTGATTCCATTACTACGTGGAGGCTTACTTCTTTTGCATCGTCTCTTAAAGGAGATATGGGAAACCATCAGTCAGGTATAAAGGTTTTTCAGGATTTCTTTGCAGATATTGACCTTCCCGTATTCCTCACACAGGATGACGAAATTTCCATACCTGTGGCAGTTTATAATTATTTGCCTGACAAACAGACGGTAAAACTGGAACTACTTAAAGATAACTGGTTTACACTTCTTGATGACTCTGTGAAAAATATTTCTCTGGAAAAAGATCAGGTAAGTGTTGTTTATTTCAGAATTAAAGCAAAAGATGTAGGAACCCATCCTCTTACAGTTTATGCAAAAGGTTCAAAGATGAGTGATGCTATAAAGAGAACAATTCAAATAGAGCCGAAGGGAAAATTGTTTATAGAAACACAGAGTGACAGACTTACCGGATCTCTGTCGAAAACAATTGAAATACCGGATAATGCTATCAGGGGGGCAAGTAAAATACTTGTTACTTTATACCCTGGCCTTTTCTCTCAGGTAGTGGAAGGGCTGGATAAAATTCTTCGAATGCCGGGCGGGTGTTTTGAACAGACAAGTTCTACGACATACCCGAATGTTCTTGTGCTGGATTATCTGAAAAGGGTAAATAAAATAACGCCTGAAATTCAGATGAAAGCCGAAACCTATATAAATAACGGTTATCAGAGACTCCTTACATTTGAAGTCAAGGGAGGAGGGTTCTCATGGTTTGGCGATGCGCCGGCAAATAAACTGCTTACTGCTTTTGGCATAATGGAATTTAAGGATATGGCAAAAGTTCATTCCGTAGACCCTGCTCTTATAAAGAGAAGTCAGGACTGGCTTGTATCACAGCAATTACAGGACGGAAGCTGGAAACCTGATGAAAGTTATTGCCATGCAGAAAGCTGGTCAAGGCTTCAGAATTCAAATCTCCT